>NZ_JBEZXZ010000086.1:0-34312 GCF_040638275.1 Actinoplanes sp. NPDC026623
CCGCGCCGGGCGGCGCCGGGGTCGGGCGCACGCTGCGGGACGCGCTGGAGGTGCTCGTCGACGCCGCCGCCCGGGCCGTGCTGCCCGAGCGGCTGCTGGTCGGCATGCGGCCCGGCCCGAAGGCCCCGCTGCCCGACCGCTGGATCGCCGCGCTCACCGCCGCCGACCCCGCGCTGCCCGGCGCGCGCCCCGCCGACGTGGCGGAGCTCTCGAAGCCGCTGGTCGGCTGGCTGCGGGCGGCGCACGAGGCCAACGGGCCGATCCGGGTCAGCTTCCGGCTGGTCGAGCCGCCGCCGGGCGAGGACCAGTGGGCGCTGGAATTCGCCCTGCAGTCCGCCGACGATCCCAGCCTCTACCTGCCCGCCGCCGATCTCTGGTCCGGCACCCGGATCCCCGGCCTGCCGGCGAGCCCCGACGAGACCCTGCTGGCCGGGCTGGGCCGCGCGGTCCGGCTGTTCCCGGCGCTGCACGAGGCCCTGCTGCGGGCCCAGCCCGACGCGATGGCGCTGAGCACCGGCGAGGCGCACGAGTTCCTCCGACAGTCCGCGCCGCTGCTGCAGGCGGCGGGCTTCGGCATCCAGTTGCCGGCCTGGGCGGGCCGCAAGGCGGTGGGGCTGAAGCTGACCACCAGGACCCGGGGCAAGACCGCGTCCGGCAAGGCCGCCGCCGACTCCGGGTTCGGCCTCGACCAGCTCGTCGACTTCCGCATCGACCTGGTGATCGGCGAGGGCACGGTCAGCGCCGACGAGCTTGCCGAGCTGGCCCGGCTCAAGGTGCCGCTGGTCCGGGTGCGCGGGCAATGGGTCGAGCTGGACGACCGCCAGCTCGAGGCCGCGCTCAAGGCCGTCGGCCGGCGCCGCGAGGGCGAGCTCACCGCGGCCGAGGTGCTGCAGCAGGTGGTCGACGGCGGCGAGGAGGACCTGCCGCTCGTCGAGGTGGACGCGGACGGCACGCTCGGCGACCTGATCTCGGGCCGCACCGCGGAGCGGCTGAGCCCGGTGCCGACGCCGCCGGGCTTCCAGGGCACGCTGCGGCCATATCAGGAGCGGGGCCTGTCCTGGCTGCACTTCCTGACGCGGCTCGGGCTGGGCGCGATCCTGGCCGACGACATGGGCCTCGGCAAGACCGCGCAGACGCTGTCGCTGCTGCTGGCCGAGCGGTCGGATCCCGGGGTCCCGGTCGGCCCGACCCTGCTCGTCTGCCCGATGTCGCTGGTCAGCAACTGGCAGAAGGAGGCGGCCCGCTTCGCGCCCGCCCTGCGGGTGCACGTCCATCACGGCGGCGCCCGCAAGCGCGAGGAGGACTTCCGCGAGGCGGTGGCCGCCTCGGACCTGGTGATCACCACCTACGGCACGGCGCTGCGCGACCTCGCCGCCCTGCGCGAGATCCACTGGGGGCGGATCGCGTGCGACGAGGCGCAGGCGATCAAGAACGCCGGCACCCGGCAGGCGCAGGCCGTGCGGGCGATCCCGGCGCGCACCCGGCTGGCGCTGACCGGCACCCCGGTCGAGAACCACCTCGCCGAGCTCTGGTCCATCATGGAGTTCTGCAACCCGGGCCTGCTCGGTCCCGCGAAACGCTTCCGGCGCAGGTTCCAGGAGCCGATCGAGGTGCGCGGCGACGCCGACGCGACCGCCGCGCTCAAGCGCGCCACCGGCCCGTTCGTGCTGCGCCGCCTCAAGACCGACAAGTCGATCATCTCCGACCTTCCGGAGAAGAACGAGATGAAGGTCTGGTGCACGCTCACCGCCGAGCAGGCGACGCTCTACCAGGCCGTGGTCGAGGACATGATGGCCGTCATCGACAACAGCGAGGGCATCCAGCGGCGGGGCAACGTGATCGCCGCGATGACCAAGCTCAAGCAGGTCTGCAACCACCCGGCCCACCTGCTCAAGGACGGATCGCGGCTGCCGGGCCGGTCCGGCAAGCTGGCCCGGCTCGAGGAGCTGACCGAGGAGATCATCGAGGACGGCGACAAGGCGCTGATCTTCACGCAGTACGCGGAGTTCGGCACGATGCTCCAGCCCTACCTGGCGACGCACCTCGACCGGCCGGTGCTGTGGCTCCACGGCGGGCTCGCCAAGGCCCGGCGCGACGAACTGGTCGACCGCTTCCAGAACGACAGCGAGCCGATGGTGTTCCTGCTGTCCCTCAAGGCGGCCGGCACCGGCCTCAACCTGACGGCGGCCAACCACGTCGTCCACTTCGACCGCTGGTGGAACCCGGCCGTCGAGGATCAGGCCACCGACCGGGCGTTCCGGATCGGGCAGTCGCGCAACGTCCAGGTCCGCAAGTTCATCTGCACCGGCACGCTCGAGGAGAAGATCGACGCGATGATCGAGCGCAAGAAGGCCCTGGCGTCCGCGGCGGTGGGCACGGGCGAGGACTGGGTGACGGATCTCGACACCGATCAGCTGCGCGAGCTGTTCTCGCTCGACCCCGTGGCGGTGAGCTGACATGCCCGTCGACTCCGAGGGACGCTGGTTCTCCACCTCCGCGCCGATCCGGGTGGACGGCGGCCTCGCCGTGCGTGCCAAGCGCGGCAAGATCGGCGAGCAGTGGTGGTCGCGCCGCTTCGTCGACATCCTCGAGCAGACCTGCGACGCGGGCCGGCTGGCGCGCGGCCGTGCGTACGCGCGCAAGGGTCAGGTCATCGACTTCGAGCTGGCCCCGGGGCGGGTCGCGGGGCGCGTGCAGGGTTCACGGCCGGAGCCCTACCGGGTCACCATCGGCATCCCGGCGTTCGATGAGCCACAGTGGACGACGATTCTCGCCGCGCTCGGGTCGCAGGCCCTCTACCGCGCCGCGCTGCTCGCCGGCGACATGCCGCACGAGCTCGTCGACCTCTTCGAGGAGCTGGGCCTGCCGCTCTTCCCGTCCAGGCTGGACATGGACTGCACCTGCCCGGACTGGGGCAAGCCCTGCAAGCACGTCTCCGCCGTGCTCTACGTGCTGGCGGAGGCCTTCGACGACGACCCGTTCCTGGTGCTGGCCTGGCGTGGCCGCGACCGCGCGGAGCTGCTGGCGGCGCTGCGCGGCCTTCCGGAGCCCGTCGAGACCATCGACCCGCTGTCGGTCGAGGAGGCACCGCTCGAGTCCCGGCTGAGCGACTTCTACACCCCGGCCATCTCGCTGAGCCGCCTGCGGGAACGCCCCGGCCTCACGGCCGCCCCGCCGGAGTTGCTGCTGCGGGTGCTGGACGCCCCGCAGGTCCGGGTCCGGCACATCCCCCTGGTCGACGTCCTCCGGCCGGCATACCGGGACCTCGCGGATCCGCCGTCCGCCTAGCTCCGAAGCAAGGCGCGCCTCCCGCCGCCGACCCGGCACGAAGGAGGCGGCGGACCACCCGGCCCGCCGCCTCACCCCGGCTGTGTCAGCCCTTGTGCCACTTCTGGTTCGCCGTTCCGGCGCAGTCCCAGAGCTGGAGGCGGGCGCCGTCCGCCGTGTTCAGGTCCTTGATGTCCACGCACCTGTTGGATTGCGGGTTGACCAAATCGCCCGCCGCGGAGAGCACGAACTGCTGCGCACCCGTGCCGTTGCAGGTGTAGAGCTGGATCGGCGCGGCGTTGGCCGTCGAGCCGGCGGCCACGTCCATGCACTTGTTGTTCTGGCTCTGCAGAGCGCCGTTCACGGCGGTCCACTTCTGGGCGTTGGTGCCGTTGCAGGTCCAGGCCTGCAGCGGCGCGCTGTCCACGAAGTTGGAGCTCGGCACGTCGATGCACTTGCCGTTCAAGTCGCTGATCAGCGCCTGGCCGCCGCTGGACGGCGGCGGGGTGGTCGGTCCGCCCGAGCCGAACGGCGTCAGGATCAGCCCCGCGGAGCGCGGGTCGCCGTCGTGCACCAGCGACTCGAAGTTGCCGACGTCGTCGAACGCGAACGCGTACGCCTTACCGTCCGCCATGTTCTGGTGGACGATCTTCGCGTACTGGTTCGTCGGGCTGTTCTGGTAGAACTGCGCCGCGTTGGTGCTCGGCTGGGTGTCGATGGTGCCGAGCGTGCCGCGGTTCAGGGCCGCGCAGAGCGTACGCGAGATCGGGCCGACCACCAGGTCGTTCGGGGCGGGCAGGTCGCCGTCGCAGCCCCAGACGCTCGCCGACGACGGCTTCTTGAACGACGCCACCTGCTGACCGGCGCTGTTGGTGAAGTTCATGACGTTGCCCGACGTGCGGCCGAAGTACTTGGTGTTCGGCTGGTCCCCGAACGGCACGACGGTCAGCGTCTTGCTGGTGTACGCGTTCCACGCCGACGTGATGTAGGAGTCGAGGTAGGTGGCGCTGAGCAGCCCGGCGCCCGCCGCCTTGCCCGGCGCCAGGGCCCGCAGCACGGTGCCGTCGGAGCGGGTGTAGACCGTGTTGGCCCAGCCCGGCTGCGCCTTGATCCCGTTGATCACGTTGTTCCGGCCGTTGTTCAGGAGCTCGCCGGTCTTCGTGGTGACGCCGGAGGCGCCCGTGACGGTCACCGCGTGCGGCACGGAGAACATGTCGACCTGCGAGCTGTTGAGCCACAGGCCGGAGTCGTTGTAGGTGAACTCGCTCCAGTCGAACAGGATGTTGTAGTTGGCGTCACCGCTGGCCCACGGCGCCGGCTGGACCAGGCCGTCCGGCGTCAGGAAGAACTTGAGCTTCTCGCCGAGCGAGAAGTAGACGCGGCCGGAGAAGCCGCGCGGGAAGTTGACGGTCGTCGCGCCGCCGTTGCCGGGCCCGCCGATCGCCACGTCGGGTGCGGGCGTCGGCGGCAGCCCGCCGGCCGGCCAGGGCGTGAAAGCGCCGGCCTTGTTCACGTAGCCGAGGCGGCTGGTGTTGAGGTTGATGCCGATCACGTACAGGTAGACGGCATCGCCACGGCCCGTGTTGTTGGTGACGGTGACCGGTAGCACGGCCGGGCCGACGGCCTGCGCGGGCGCGGCGGCCGTCACGGCCGCCATTGGCCCGGCTACCGCGAACGCGGCAAGCACATGCAGGAGTTTGGATCTGGTACGCACGAGGACTCCTCGGGAGACGAACGGCGCAGCGGGTGCGGGGGAAGGACCCTGCGGCGAACGGGGACGGTGCCCGCCGACGGGCTTGGGGACGGTTGCGGTGCGCCAGAGAGCGCTCTCACAGACTCGAATAGTTAACTCGGTGTGTCAATAGAAAACAGCCGATGTGTTGCCGGATTATTTCCGGCGCCCGGCGCGGCATAGGGTCGGATCATGAGTGAGATGAGCTACCGCCGCCTCGGCGCCTCGGGCCTGGTCGTCTCGGCCGTCGGCATCGGCTGCAACAACTTCGGCCGCAAGCTGGACGCCGACGGCACCCGGGCGGTCGTCGACGCGGCGATCGACGCGGGGATCACCCTCTTCGACACCGCCGACATCTACGGCACCTCGCGCGGTGCCTCCGAGGAGTGCCTCGGCGCCGCCATCAAGGGCCGGCGCGACGAGATCGTGCTGGCCACGAAGTTCGGCATGGACATGGACGGGCTCAACGGCGCCGACCGCGGCGCGCGCGGCGCCCGCCGCTACATCGTCCGCGCGGTCGAGGCCTCGCTGCGCCGGCTCGACACCGACCACATCGACCTGTACCAGATGCACGAGCCGGACGCGGCGACGCCGATCGACGAGACACTGTCCGCGCTCGACGACCTGGTCCGCGGCGGCAAGGTCCGCTACCTGGGCAACTCGAACTTCTCCGGCTGGCAGATCGCCGACGCGGACTGGACGGCCCGCGCGGCCGGTCAGACGCCCTTCATCAGCGCGCAGAACCAGTACAGCCTGCTGCACCGCGAGGTCGAGGACGAGATCGTGCCGGCCTGCGAGCGGTTCGGGCTCGGCCTGCTGCCGTTCTTCCCGCTCGACAGCGGCCTGCTCAGCGGCAAGTACCAGCGCGGCCAGGCGCCGCCCGCGGGCACCCGGCTCGCGCAGGACCGCTACCAGCGCTGGCTCGACGGCGCGGACTGGGACACCATCGAGGCGCTGACCGCGTTCGGCGAACAGCGGGGGCACAGCCTGCTCGAGGTCGCCATCGCCGGCCTGCTCGCCCAGCCCGCGGTCGCCTCCGTGATCGCCGGCGCCACCTCGCCCGAGCAGGTGCGCGCCAACGCCGAGGCCGGCGCGTGGCGGTTCACCGCCGCGGACGTGGCGGCGCTGGACCGGATCTTCGCCGGCTGATCAGGAGCGGTCGATGCACGAGGAGGCGGCCCGGACGGTCCTGCCGCCGGCCGTCTTCGCGTACTACCGCGACGGGGTCGGCGAGCAGGTCACCCGCGACGAGGCGACGGCCGCGTGGCGCGACTGGAGGTTCGTGCCGCGGCTGTTCCGCGACGTCTCCCGGGTCAGCACCGAGATCGAATTGTTCGGTGCCCGCCTGGCCGCGCCGGTGCTGGCCGGGCCGACCGCCCTGCACACCCTCGCCCGGCCCGAGGGGGAGGCGGCCACGGCCCGCGGCGTCGAGGCGGCCGGCTCCCTGCTGGTGCTCAGCTTCCGGTCCGGCCGGCCGCTCGAGGAGATCCCGCTGACCCGGCCCTGGTGGTTCCAGGCGTACGTGCTGCGGGACCGGGGCGTCACCGAGCGGCAGGTGCGCCGGGCGGTGGCGGCCGGGGCGCGGGCGATCGTGCTCACCGCCGACGCCCCGTACGTCCATCCGCGCGGCGTGCCGGAGGCGGGCGCGCTGGCACCGGCGACCCGCCCGCCCGGCCTCGAGCAGGATCCGGCGCTCGGCCCGGAGGCGATCTCCTGGCTGGCCGGCGTCTCGGGCCGGCCCGTGCTGGTCAAGGGCGTCCTGCGGCCGGAGGACGCCGTCGCGTGCGTGGACGCGGGCGCGGCCGGCGTGATCGTCTCCAACCACGGCGGCCGCCAGCTGGATCGGGTCGTCGCCACCGCGCACGCCCTCGGCCCGGTCGTGGCGGCGGTCGGCGATCGCGTCCCGGTGCTTGTCGACGGCGGCATCCGGGACGGCGCCGACGTGCTGACCGCGCTGGCGCTCGGTGCGCGGGCCGTGCTGATCGGCCGGCCGCTGCTGTGGGCGCTGGCGACCGGCGGCGCTGATGGCGTACGGGATTGCCTGGATCTTTATCGCAAGGACCTGGCTCGGGCCATGGCGCAGGCCGGCCTGGCGGCGCTCGGAGAGATCGACGCCACGGCCGTGGTACGGGGCCACGCGGGCCCCGTACCGAAGCCGGGTTCTATTCGACGACCGTGACGATCCGGCGGCGCCGGGCCAGCACGAACGCCACCGCACCGCCGATCAGCAGCAGCACACCGCCGCCGGCCAGCAGCCCGGCCGGGGCACCCGTGACGGGCAGGCCGCCGCCGGAACCGCCGGCGGTGACCTTGACCTCGATCGACGCCGTGTTGTTGTCGGTCTTCGGGTCCTGCGCACCGCCGTCGACGGTCAGGCTGCCCTCGTCCTCGTTCTCACCGTCATTGATCACCGCGGTGAAGGAGAAACGGTCCTCGTGGCCCTTTTCGAGGCCGAACCACGTCACGCAGGCGTATTGGTGGCCCGAAATCTGGCCCCAGTTGTCCCAGTCGGGCTCGCCGTCCGCAATCGGGGCGCAGTTGGGGTCCACCTTGGTCAACGACAGGCCGGACGGGATCGACACCTTCGCCACCAGGAACCCGCTCATCTGCGACGCGGTGGTGGCCGCCGGACCGTCGTTGCGGAAGCCGACCTTGATCGTGCGGGTGTCACCGATCCCGCCGGCGAAGGTGCCGCCGAGCGCGACGATGTCCGCCGGGTTCGCGGAGACCGTGACGACGAACGAGGTGGCGTTGTCCCAGTCGTTCAGCTCGCCCTCGTTCACCTTCGCGGCCCGGCCCACGCGGGCCGGGACCAGCTTCAGCCGCTCGCCGGAGCGTCCCGCCGCCGACTTCTTCGCGGCCGCGACGGCGGGGTCGACCTCCGCGTCGCCGCCGAAGGTGTACATGCCGAGGTAGTAGTCGGCCGGGCCGGGCGCGTCGGCGTCCGCCCTGACGCTCAGCGGCGTCGAATCGGCGACGGTGAACACCTCGCCGGGCGCGATGGTCTGCTGGAAGAAACAGACCACGCCCGTCAGGTCCGGCTCGCTCGTGCAGTTGCTGTATTTGTTCGGGAAGCTCAGGTAGGTCGCACCGGCGAGACCGACGAGGAAGCTCTCCACGGGCTCGTTGCCGTTGTTGCGCACGGCCACCGGGATCGGCGCGGACTTGCCCGGCGCGAGCGTGATGTCATCGATGCCCGCGGCCTCGAGATCGACGCCCCGCTCGGTGCGCACGACCGTGATCTTGGTGGTGTGCCGGAACCGCCCGGTGGCGTCGCGCACCGAGACCTCGAAGCTCGAGCCCAGCGCGGGCAGGCCGGCCGTGGGATTGACCGTGAAGCTGAACGACCTGGTGGAGTTGCCCGCCATGTCGCCGACCGCACAGCTGTGGGCGCCGCAGCCCACCGGCGGCACGAAGCCGACGCTCGGGTCGATCTTCGAGGCGGCGGTGTCGTATTCGATCATGAGTCCCACGACCTCGTCGTCGCCGTGGTTGCGGACGCTGAAGGGCACGGACTTGACCCGGCCGTCGGTCGTGACCACGCGGTCCGGCGCGAGGATCCAGAACTCCCCCGGGTTGGCGGGCTCCGGTGCGGCGTACGCGGGGACGGCCGCGCCGAGGGCGGTCGTGCCGATCATGGCTACGGGCAGGATCAGCCGGCCCAGCAGGGAGTGCAGACGCATGGTCACCACTTCGAATTCGTCGAGGTGAGAAAGGTCCGCAGAGACTAGGTAGGCACCCGGGCCGGGCGCCACCCCGCCAAGATCAAAACGGGCTATACCTGGGCGAAAACCGGACCGTCATCGGGCAGCGCGGGCGCCTCGCCGCAGGCCGCGGCCCGGCGGGCGAACTCGCGGATGCCCTCGATCTGCCGCTCGCCGAGCGAGAAGTCGAGCGCCCGGAAGTAGGTGGCCAGGGTCGCCGCGTCGAACGGCTCCCAGCGGGCGGCCGCCTCGGCGACGTCGTCCAGCTCGCCCAGGCACAGGTCGCGGGAGCGCTGGAAGGCCTCGTGCACGTCCTTGACGACGCCCGGGTTCGCGGCGGCGAACTCCTTGCGCACCGCCCAGACGGCGAAGACCATCGGCAGCCCGGTCCACTCCTTCCAGGCCTCCGCCAGGTCGGTGACCTGCAGGCCGAGCTCCGGGGCCTCGTAGAGGGCGCGCAGGGCGGGGTCGCCGATCAGGACCGCGGCATCGGCCTCGAGCAGCATCTGGGTGAGATCCGGCGGGCAGCGGAAGTATTCGGGCTCGGCGCCGTGCCGCTCCGCGAGCAGCATCTGGGCGAGCAGCACGCCGGTCCGCGAGGTCGAGCCGAGCGCGACCGGTCGCGCGTCGAGCTCGCCGAGCGGCCGGGTCGAGACCAGGTGGACCGAGAGCACCGGGCCGTCGCTGCCGACCGCGAGGTTGGGCAGCAGCAGCAGGTCGTCGGCGTTGCGCAGGTATTCGACGAGCGAGATCGGGCCGATGTCGAGGTCGCCTGCGACCAGCGCGGCGTTGAGCCGGTCGGGGGTGTCCTTGCGCAGGTCGACGTCGAGCAGTGCGCCCGAGCGCATGAGCCCCCAGTAGATCGGCAGACAGTTGAGGAACTGGATGTGCCCGACCCGCGGCCGTTGTACTGCGTCGCTCATGCCGGAACGCTATCCCCGGCGGGAGGAGCATGCCGGTCCTTCACCTGCGGTAAGGGACCTATCTCACGTCCGGCCCGCCGCACGGCCGGCAGGCAGCACGCCACCGCGACCAGGCCGGCGAGGCCCGCGGCGGCCACCAGCGGCCGCGGTTCGAAGCGTTCGAGGAGCGGGCCGGCGACGGCGTAACCGATCATCCCGGCGCCCTGCACGGCCGCGCCCATGACCGCGTACGCCCGGCCGCGGGCCGCCTCCGGCACGCGCTCGGCCAGCACCACGCCGGTGAAGACGTTGATGCCGCCGTTGCCGGCGCCCCCGATCAGCCAGAGCGGCACCAGCAGCAGGGCGTGCCGGGCGCCGGCGGCGGCCAGCACCACCGCGCAGGTGACGGCGGCCAGCAGCAGCGCCAGCCAGACCAGCCGGGCGGGATCCGGCACCCGGCCGCCGTACCGGCCGCTGAGTGCGGCGCCGACGAGCATCCCGACCGTCCAGGCGGCGCCGAGCAGGCCGAACATGGTGGGCGAGGCGCCGAGCGTCTCGCGGACGAAGAAGACCTCGATGACGTTGATCGCGCCGACCCCGGCGACGACCGCCGCGATCGCGCCGACCATCACGAAGACGAGCCGGTCGTCGCGCATTCGCCAGAAGACGGTCGCGTCCGGGCCGGGCCGGGCCGCGTGTGCCCTGCGCGTGCGGATGAGCAGGCCGGCGGCGACCAGCGCCAGATAGGTGACCGCGTCCAGCAGCAGCGGGATGCGGGCGCCGAACTGCCCGACGAGCAGGCCGGCCAGCGCCGGCGCGATCAGGATGCCGACCATCGAGGCGGTCTGGTTGATGCCGCCGGCCCGGGCCAGGTCCTCCCGGCGGACCATCGCGGGCAGCAGCGCGGCGAGGGTCGGCTGGGTGACCGCCAGCCCGCAGGCGAGCAACGCGACCAGCGCGATGATCAGTATCGTCCCGTGCGCGTAGGCCAGCGCCACGCAGATCCCGGCCTGCGCGAGCCCCGCGGCGATCAGCAGGGTCCGGCTGTCCACCCGGTCGGCGATCCGCCCGGTGATCGGCGCCAGCACCGCGAGCGGCAGCGCGGCGGCCAGCAGCAGCCCGGAGACGGCCAGGCCGCCGGCGCCGGCCGACTGCAGCGCGAGCGCGAGCGCGGTCGCGGCCAGGAAGTCCCCGCAGGCGGAGATGCCGCGCGCCCCCGCCGCGAGGTAGACGTCACCCCAGCGCGATTCCGCAGATGTGAAGGACATACTTCGAAAGTATTCCTTCACACCTTCGTTCGCAACCCCGGGTCATTCCGCGTCGACCGGGAAGGCGGCGCAGTGCAGGGCGACCGTCCGGGCACCCTCGGGCGGATCGGCCATCCGGCCCCGCCGCTCGTACGGCGCCAGCACCTCGCGGATCCGGACCAGCACCTCGGTCAGCTCATCGGCGGTGAGCAGCAGCATCTGGTTCATCAGCCCGCTGGCGTCGCGCCACTGCTTCGGCTCCTCGTGCATGCGCGCCCGCCACTGCCGCTGGCGGGCGAAGTCCCGGGTCAGATAGACGTCGACCAGGGCACTCTGCGCCTCCCGGGCCTCGGGATCGTCCACGTCACCCTCGATGCTGAGGCTCGGGTTCCGGGTACGCCAGACCCGCTCGCGGCCGTCGCCCCGGCTCGGCGCCTGCTCGACCAGGCCGTACCGGGCCAGTTCGCGCAGGTGGTAGCTGGTTGCGCTGGGTGAGAGGCCGACCAGCTGCGCGCACTCGGTCGCGGTGACCACCGCGCCGGTGCTGGCGAGATGCTCCATGATCTCGATCCGGGCGGGGTGCGCCAGCGCCCGCATCACCCTGGGGTCAGTGATCGTCGTATTGCCGCGCTCTTCCGCCATACCCCTATGATCCCGCCCTAAATGCTTCGCGTGGTCAGGGGCTCCCGCGTATCATCGAACGCTCGCCCGCGGGGACCGCGCGCATCCCAACCGGGCACAGCCGACACCGCTTCTTTTCGAGGGGAAAGCCGGGCGGCCCAGGTCAGCCGAACAAAGACACCGACGCCGAAAGGTTCCTCGGATGACGCTGCCTGCCCACCCCGACCTCGACCACGAGTTGCACGCCGAACGCGCCCATCTCAAGGAGTCCCGCGCCGCGCTGGGCCGGATGCGCGGCCGGGCCGAGTCCCTCTTCGCCGCCGGCGAGGACGTGGCCGGCGACTCCTACGGCGCCGAGGCCCTCGGCCGGGCGCTCTCGCGCCGGGTCGCCGAGCTCGCCGACGACCCGTCCACCCCGCTCTTCTTCGGCAAGCTCGACTTCGACGAGGCGAAATACCACATCGGACGACGGCACGTCACCGACGACGGCGGCGAGCCGATGGTGCTGGACTGGCGGGCGCCGATCTCCCAGTCGTTCTACCGGGCCAGCGTCCGGGACCCGCAGGGCGTCTCTACCCGCCGGCGGTTCGGCTTCGTCAAGGGCGAGCTGACCAGCTTCGAGGACGAGCACCTTGACCGCGGCGAGGAGCTCGGCACCGGCAGCCGGATCCTGACCGCCGAGATCGAGCGGCCCCGCGTCGGCCCGATGCGCGACATCGTCGCCACCATCCAGCCCGAGCAGGACGAGCTGGTCCGCGCCGAGCTCGAGGACTCGATCTGCGTGCAGGGCGCGCCCGGCACCGGTAAGACCGCGGTCGGGCTGCACCGGGCCGCCTACCTGCTCTACGTGCACCGCGAGCGGCTGCGCCGCTCCGGGGTGCTCATCGTCGGCCCGAACACCGCGTTCCTCTCCTACATCTCGGCGGTGCTGCCGGCGCTCGGCGAGGTCGAGGTGCAACAGGCCACGGTGGACGACCTGATCGCGCGCACCCCGGTACGCGGCCGCGACGACGAGGCCGCTGTGCTGCTCAAACACGACCCGCGGATGGCCGAGGTGCTGCGCCGGGCGCTGTGGGGCCGGCTCGGCAAGCCGATCGAGCCGATCATGGTGTCGGACGGCTCCTACCGCTGGCGGATCGACCCCGAGCCGCTGCGCCGGATCGTCGACGAGGCCCGCCGCGAGGGGCTGCCGTACGCGGTCGGCCGCGAACGGGTCCGGGCCCGGGTGGTCGGCCTGCTGCAGCGGCAGTCGGAATACCGCACCGGCAACTCGCCCGGCGAGCCCTGGCTGCGCCGGATGAGCCGGATCGCCCAGGTCCGCGACTTCGTGGACAGCTCCTGGCCGGCCGTGACGCCGGAGGCGCTGGTCGTCGCGCTGCTCACCGACGCCGAGCTGCTGGCCTCGGCCGCGGAGGGCATCCTCAGCCCCGCCGAACAGGCCGTGCTGCTCTGGGCCAAGGCGCCACGCACGGTCAAGGCGGCGAAGTTCAGCTCGGCCGACCTGATGCTCGTCGACGAGGCGGCCGGCCTGCTGGAACGCGAGCCGAGCTTCGGGCACGTGGTCGTCGACGAGGCACAGGACCTGTCCCCGATGCAGGCCCGGGCGATCGCCCGGCGCAGCGAACACGGCTCGATCACCCTGCTCGGCGACCTGGCACAGGGCACGGCGCCGTGGGCCGCCGCCGACTGGCGCGACACCCTCGGCCACCTGGGCAAGCCCGAGGCGGTGGTGGTGCCGCTGACGGTCGGCTTCCGGGTGCCCGCGGTCGTCGTGGAGCTTGCCAACCGGCTGCTGCCGGCGCTCGGCGTCGACGTGCCGGAGGCCGTCTCGCTGCGCCGTGACGGCAGCCTCGCCATCGTCGCCGTGGCCGCCGAGTCCGAGGTGGACGCCGCGATGCTGGTCGAGGTGACCGCGGCGCTCGAGCACGAGGGTTCGGTCGCGGTCATCGCGGCGGACGCGGCGGTCGAGCGGGTACGCGCCCACCTAACCGCCGCCGGCCTGGAGGCCGCGACGCCCGGGGACGTCGACTCCGAGGCGCGCATCACGGTCGTGCCGGCCACGATCGTCAAGGGCCTCGAGTACGACCATGTCGTGGTCGTCGAGCCGGCCGAGATCGTGGCGGCCGAGCCCCGCGGCCTGCACCGGCTGTACGTGGTCCTGACCCGGGCCGTGTCCCGGCTGTCGGTCGTGCACGCCCTGCCGCTGCCGGGGCCGCTGGCGCCGTGACGCTCAGAGGGGCTTGACCCAGCGGGACCACTCGTCCTGGCGGTGGTAGCCGCGGGCCGCCCAGATGCGGTGCGCCTGGTCGTTGCCGTCCAGCACCATCGCGTCCATCCGGGTGGCGCCCAGCGCCCGCGCGCGATCCTCCGCCGCCGTGATCAGGGCCCGGCCGATGCCCTCGCGGCGGCGGTCCGGGTGCACGGCCAGGCGGTAGACGTGGCAGCGCCAGCCGTCCCAGCCGACGATGATCGTGCCGACGATCCGGTCACCCTGGACGGCCAGGATCAGGGCGTCCGCGTCCCGCAGGTGCAGCGCCGCCATCGCCGCCGGGGTGTCCGCGGGCCGGCTCGCGTTCTCGGCCGCGGTCGTCCAGAACGCCATGACCGCCGCCAACTCGCGGGATTCGGCGGCCCGCAGCACAAGCTGATCACTCACGACCGTGATACTAGGCCGTCTTGATCTAGGGAGGCGGGGCATTTGCCGCGGTGGTTGTCCGGGCCGACCGGCGTGACACCGGTCGGCGGTTCAGTTGAACTTCCGACTCAGCGCGCCCGTACCTCGCATTGCGGTGCAACGATCCACCTGTCGTCTGCCGCAATCCCCCCGAGGAGCAGGTCATGACCCCACCGACGCCCGGTGTTCCGAACTGGGTGGATCTGGGCTCCGCCGACCTCGAGGACACGATCCGCTTCTACACGGCGCTGTTCGGCTGGGAGGCCGAGGTGTCGGGCGAGGAATACGGCGGCTACACCACGTTCCGCCTCGACGGCCGCGCCGCCGCCGGCGCCGGCCCGCTGTACGGCGAGGGCCAGCAGACCGCCTGGAGCACGTACATCTCGACCGACGACACGGACCTGATCGCGGCCCGGGTCGAGGCGGCCGGCGGCAAGGTGCTGGTGGCGCCGTTCGACGTGATGTATCAGGGCCGGATGGCGGCGTTCCTGGACCAGGCCGGCGCGCCGTTCAGCGTGTGGCAGCCGGGCACCATGCGCGGCGCGGACGTCTTCGACGCGCCCGGCGCCCTGACCTGGAACGAGCTGACGACCCGCGACGTGGAGGGCTCGGCGGCGTTCTACGGCGCGGTCTTCGGCTGGGTGGCCCGCGAGAGTTCCATGGGCGGCGGGATGAACTACATCGTGTGGGAGCTGAACGGGCAGCCGATCGCCGGCATGCAGCCGATGGACGGCGACGAGTGGCCCGACGACCTGCCACCACATTGGATGATCTACTTCGCGGTGGCGGACTGCGACGACTCCGCGGCGTACGCCCAGTCGCTCGGCGGCCGGGTCGTGCACCCGCCGACCAGCCTGCCGATCGGCCGCTACGCGGTGCTGACCGACCCGCAGGGCGGCACCTTCTCCATCCTGCAGAGCGCCAACGCCAACGCCTAACGGCGGACCGGCACGACGAGCGGTCCCTGCTCGCCGTCGATCACCTTGACGCGTACCCGGTAGTGCCGGGCCAGCAGCTCCTCGGTCAGCACCTCCCGGGCGGTGCCGGCGGCCACCACCCGGCCGCCCGCCAGCAGCACCATGCGGTCGGCGTACTCGCCGGCGATCGACAGGTCGTGCATGGTGGCCACGACGGTGAGACCCCGCTCGCCGCGCAGCCGGTCGATCAGCTCCAGGACCTCCTGCTGATGGCCGATGTCGAGGGCGCTGGTCGGCTCGTCGAGCAGCAGGGTCCGGGCGCCCTGCGCGAGCGCCCGGGCGAGGAAGGCGCGCTGCCGCTCGCCGCCGGACAGCGTGTCCAGCCGCCGGGCCCGCATGTCCACCAGATCCAGCGCGACCAGGACCTCGTCGACCGCGGCCAGGTCCGAGGCGGACTCCCGGCCCAGCGCCGGCACGTAGGGGGTGCGACCGAGCAGCACATAGTCGAAGACCAGCATCCCGGGCGGGACCACGGGCGACTGCGCGACGGTGGCGACCGTGCGGGCCCGCTCCCGGCGGGGCAGCTTCTCGAGGGCGGTGCCGCCCAGGCTGATGTCGCCGTGGAAGGGCAGCAGGCCGCCGATGGCCCGCAGCGCGGTGGACTTGCCGGCGCCGTTGGGCCCGATGATCGTGACCCACTCCCCGTCGGCGACGTCGAGATCGAGGTCGTGGACGATGACGGCGCCGCCGAGCACGACCCGCAGTCCGCGAACGGTGATCACGACGTCCTGCTCTTGCGGAGCACGACCGCGAAGAACGGGGCGCCGAAGAAGGCCGTCACCACGCCGATCGGGATCTCGTTCGGGGCCGCCACCGTGCGCGCCACCAGGTCGGTCAGCGCCAGGAAGGCCGCGCCGAACAGCAACGACAGCGGCAGGATCGACCGGTAGCTCGGCCCGGCCAGCAGCCGCAGCGTGTGCGGCACGATGATGCCCACGAAACCGATCAGCCCCGACACCGAGACCGCCGCGGCCGTGCCCAGCGAGGCCGCGACGATCAACAGGTACCGGCTGCGCTGCGGGTGCAGCCCGAGACTCGCCGCCTCCTCGTCGCCGACGGTCAGCACGTCGAGTTCGCGGCGCTGGGAGAGCACGATCGCCCCGGTCACCGCCGCGTACGGCAGCACCAGCAGCACGTCGTGCCACCCCGCGGTGGCCAGCCGGCCGAGCAGCCAGGAGTACACCTCCCGCAGCGTGTCGACGTGCTGCTGCATCAGGTAGGTCTGCGCCGCCGCGAGGAACGCGGAGACGGCGACACCGGCGAGGATCAGCGTGGCGGGGCCGCGCCAGGCCCGGCCGCCGGCACCGCCGAGCAGCCAGGTCAGGACGACGGCGACGATCGCGCCGACGAACGCCGCCAGGGGCACGCTCAGCGGCAGGTTCGCGGTGGCGTCCCCGGTGGTCGAGCGCAACGCGATCACGGCCGTCACACCCAGCCCGGCGCCGGCGGCGACGCCGAGCAGGTGCGGGTCGGCCAGCGGGTTGCGGAAGACGCCCTGGTACGCGGCGCCGGCGAGGGCGAGCATGGCGCCGACGAGCAGGCCGAGCGTGACCCGCGGCAGGCGGAGTTCGGTGATGATCGCGACTTCGCGCTCGTTGAGGCCGCTGTCGAGGTGCACGCCGGGCAGGAGATTGAGCAGTTCCGCCGCGACACCGGCCGGCGGGAGGTTGACGGGCCCGAAGGCGATGCCCGCCACCAGGGCGACCAGCACGGCGACGACGCCGCCGGCCAGCCATCCCGCGCGCAATCCGGCGGGCCGCATCCTCGCGGGCCCGCCGGCCGTGCTCTCGGCACCGCCGTCGGTTTCCGTGGGCGCAGGGCCCGCCGGACGGCGCCGTTGGGTCACGCCGGTACCTTGGCCACCGCATCGGCCACCGACTGCACGAGGTCGACCACGCGCGGCCCCCACCGCGACGCGATGTCGTCGTCCAGCGCCACGATCTGGTCCTTCCGCACCGCGGTGATCGCCGACCAGCCCGTGCGTGCCTTGACCGTCGCGGGCGACTGCTTGCAGCAGTTGGTGTCGGCCAGGAAGATCAGGTCCGGGTTCCCCTTGATCAGGGCCTCCGGCGACAGTTGCGGGTAGCCGCTCTTGGCGCCGTCCGGGTCGGCGGGATCCGCCACGTTCTTCAGGCCGAACATCGAGAAGATCGAGCCGATGAAGGTGCTCGACGTGGCCGAGTACAGCGTCGGGTCGAGCTCGTAGTAGTAGCTGAGCGCCCCGCTCCGGGCCGGCGCCGACTTGACGATCTTGTCGATCTGGGTGCGCATGCGCTGGTTCAGCGCCGTCGCCTCGTCGCCGTGCGCGGTCAGCGCGCCCAGCTGGTCAATCTGCCGGTAGGAGTCGTCGAGGGTCTTGGCCGCGGGCGTCAGCAGCACTGGGATCTTGAGCTTGCCGAGCTGGTCGACGATCTTGTTGAGGTCGTCCGACACGACGACCAGATCGGGGTTCTTGGCCGCGATGGCCTCGGCGTTCGGCTTGAAGCTGGACAGCTCGCTCTTGGGCGCGTCCGCCGGGTAGTTCGACTGGTCGTCGACGGCCGTGACCTGTGGTCCGGCGCCGATCGCGAACAGCATCTCGGTCGCCGTCGGCGCCAGCGAGACGATCCGCTCGGGCCGCTTCTCCAGCGTCACGCCGCCGGCCGTCACCGGGTACGCCGCGCCGCTCGGGGTTGCCGCGACGCCGGCCTCGTCGGAGCCGCCACCACAGCCGCCGAGCAGCAACGCGGTCGCCGCAACGGCAGCCGTCAACATTCTTCTCATTCTGGTCCTCCTGTCGGCCGAGGCTGTGGAGCTTCGCCGACCGGAGTCGTACCCGGTCCGCGAGGCGCCCCTCCCCGAGAGCGCTGAATCGCGACCGGCGCCCAGGCGACCTGGCTTTGCCCTGACTGGCAGGGGCTCACAGTTGCGGGACAGCGCCGGAATTCCACCGGCTTCGCTGCGACGCGGTCGACACGAAACTAGCTCACCGTTCCCGCAGGCAGCGGGGCGGGAGGCGAAGAGAAATTAAGATCACCGCGATGATCTGATCGTAGGTGGCCCCGGCGTGGAACATGAATGCGCCCCACCGGCAGAGCCGGTGGGGCGTCATCGTGGTGCGGGTCGCGGTCAGCAGTACGTCGACTGCTTACCGATCACCCTGTAGGGGCAGTCCGCGACCTCGGCGAGCAGCAGCGCCGCCTCCTTGTTGCGGGCGGTCTCCCGGGTGATCACGCTGGCCGGCGGGTAGAAGCCCCCGGCCGACGAGCTGGTCGGGTACATCTCGAAGGTGTACGCGAAGATCTTGTGGGTGCCCCACAGCCAGTCGAGCAGGTCGCCGTCGGTGATGTAGAGCGCGCTCGACTGCTCCGGCGTGTAACGGTTGGTCGCCGCCATCTGCCGGCCCAGCGTCGCGAAGGTGCTGTTCTGGTCGGCCGTCATGCCGGTGGTGGTCGCGGAGTTGGTGTAGCCGAACGGCCAGAGGACCAGCTCCGAGTAGGTGTGGAAGTCCATCGCGGCCTTGATCTGCTGCACGCCGCCGACGACCCGGCTGTTGACGAAGTCGCGGATCACGCGGGTCTCCGGCGCCGAGAACGCCGCCGATCCCCGGTAGGTCTCCGACGAGGTGCTGCCGGACGAGCCGCCACAGCAGCCCCACCGGTAGCCGTAGTTGCGGTTCAGGTCCGTGCCCACGTACGAGGAGCCGGAGTTGGGCTGGCGGTTCTTGCGCCACGAGCGGTAGCTGCCGGTCGCGACGTCGTACTCCGAGCCGTCGGGGTTCACCGAGGGCACGATCCAGATCTCGCGGCTGTCGACCACGTTGCGGATCCGGGTGTCGGTCGCGTAGTTGTCGGCGTAGAGGTGGAGCAGGTAGACGGCCATCTCCACGGTGAGGTGCTCGCGGGCGTGGTGGTTGGCGTCGTAGAGGACCTCGGGCTCGCTCTCGTCCGTGCCGACATTGTCGGAGATCTTCACGGCGACGATGTCGCGGCCCTCGTAGGTCTTGCCGAGCACCCGCTTGCTCGCGATCGCCGGATACTTCGCGACGATCGCGTTCACCTCGGCGATCATCTCGCTGTAGTTGTGGTACGCGGCGTCGCGGGAGGGGAAGTCCAGGGTGGACACGTCCTCGGTGGGCAGCGCGACCGTGACGGCCTTGACCGTGAAGCCGAGCGCGCGCAGCGACTTGACCTCGCTGCCGGTCGCGGTGATCTCCACGACCGCGTGCTCGACGCCGTCGATGGCGGCGCCGGTGCTCGCGATCGCGTTGCGCTGGGCCAGCGTCCGCACGTCGTAGACCTCGTACTGGGCCGAGGTGTCGGCGCGCGGCGCCGCGGTGGCGGGCGGGGCTGCGGAGGATGCGGCGATCAGGGCGATGCCTGCTGTGGCGGCGGCTACCAGGGAGGTGACGCGTCGTCGTCTCATGAACGACCTCCGGGGGGTGTCAGAGGGGTTCTGGCCCCGACACTGCACCACCCGGAATCGACGTTTGGCAATGAATTCGGCGCCGGCCGACCATGCCAAACTGCCCCCTACCTCGGCGTGATGACCGCCGAGCGCAGGTCAGGACGCCTTCGCCTCGCCGTTCTCGGCGGATCCCGCGGAGGCGTGCCCGGCCTCCGCGGCCCGGTCGCCGGCGGCGGCCGCGGCCTCATCGCCGGCGAGCGCCGCGCGCAGCCGCTGCTTCTCCGCCTTGCGGCGCTCCGCGACCGAGCCGAGCTGCTCGGCCATCTCGTTGCGCCACTTGGCCAGCAGGAAATAGGAGAACGCCGCCGACGCGAGCAGCGCGATCATCGCCTTGACCAGGAAATTCAGCGGGACCGGCAGGAGCAGCGCGAAGACTGCCACGAAGAGGCCGAGACGGCCGAGCGTGTATTTGACGGCGGGACTCATTGCGAACTCCTGTCAGCCCGCGCGGTGGCTCAGCCACCGGAGGCCGTAGAACCAGATCAGGCAGTAGACGACCGTCAGGCCGAACGCGCCGACCGCCCCGCTGACCAGCGGCGGGAAGAGCGCGGAGGCGAGGCCCGCGAGGGTCATGCCGACCGCGACGCCGAAGCCCGCGGCGAGCCCGGCGACCACGACCCGGTACGCGCCGTAGCGGGCCGCGCGGAACTCCTCGACGAACAGCCAGATCGGCAGGATCAGGGCGAGCCAGCCGTTGGAGGAGCCGAAATCGAACGCCTCGGCCAGCGACATGACCGCCTCGAAGACGAGCAGCACCACGAGGCCGGTGACGAGGCCGGCGAAGGCGACGCCGAGCAGGTCGCCGACGGTCACCAGCCGCCCGTCGGCGTCGCGGCGCGGGCGGCGCTCATTCTTGGTTTCGGCCATAACAACGAGAGGGTACGCCGGAAGCGTCCGTTCCCTACGCCCAGACCTGCTGCGGCTCGCTGCGGCGTTCCGCGAGCGGGGTGGGCTTCGCGTACTCCCGGACGACCTCGTAGCGGGTGTTGCGCTCGACGGGCTGGAAACCGGCGTCCCAGATGATGTTGAGCAGGTCGTCGCGGTGCATCGTGTTCGGCGTGCCGTACTCGTCGGCATCGTGAGTGATCTTGTATTCGACCACCGAGCCGTCCAGGTCGTCGGCGCCGAAGTTCAGCGAGAGCTGGGCCACCGACAGCCCGTGCATGACCC
The DNA here is from genome assembly GCF_040638275.1 of Actinoplanes sp. NPDC026623. NCBI lineage: Bacteria > Bacillati > Actinomycetota > Actinomycetes > Micromonosporales > Micromonosporaceae > Actinoplanes > Actinoplanes sp. NPDC026623. Next base: position 20,741 of record NZ_JBEZXZ010000086.1, read on the forward strand.
AGAAGTTCTTCAGATGGGGCACGTTGTCGAACATCAGCCGGGACACCGCGAAGGTGCGCAGCGACTCGGCCGGCGCCGCCATCGTGGTGCGGGCCTGGATCCGGTTACGGATCTTGCCGTCCGCCGAGTCGACGAAGTCGTGCTGATAGCGCAGCGGGATGAAGACCGCGAAGCCGCCCGTCTCATCCTGCAGCTCACGCAGGCGCATGACGTGGTCGACCCGGTGCCGCTGCTCCTCGATGTGGCCGTAGAGCATGGTGGCGGGGGTCTTCATGCCCTTGGAGTGCGCCAGGCGGTGGATCCGCGACCAGTCTTCCCAGTGGCAGTTGTGGTCGACGATGTGCTGGCGGACCTCCCAGTCGAAGATCTCCGCACCGCCGCCGGTCAGCGACTCGAGGCCGGCGTCCATCAGCTCGTCGAGGATCTCGGAGGCCGGCAGGCCGCTGATCTTCTCGAACCACTGGACCTCGGTCGCCGTGAAGCACTTGAGCTTGACGTTGGGCAGCGCCGCCTTCAGCTCGCGCAGCACCTTGGGGTAGTAGCGCCAGGGCAGCGTCGGGTGCAGGCCGTTGACGATGTGCAGCTCGGTGAGCTGCTCGTCCTCCATCTCCTTGGCCTTGCGGACGGCCTCGTCGATGCGCATCGTGTACGCGTCCTTTTCGCCCGGCTTGCGCTGGAACGAGCAGTACGCGCAGCTGGCGGCGCAGACGTTGGTGAGGTTGAGGTGCCGGTTGACGTTGAACATCACCCGGTCGCCGTTCATCTCCGTGCGCTTGTGATGAGCCAAACGGCCGAGCCACGCAAGATCGTCGGACTCGTAGAGTGAGATACCGTCCGCACGGGTCAGTCGCTCGCCCGCGTAGACCTTGGCCTCCAGCTCGCGCTTCAGTCCGACATCCATGTGTGCCCCTTTCCCATCGCTCACCGCGAGCCTACGTCCTGCCACCGGCCGGGCTGGTAGCGGCGGCATCGGGGCGGCGTGGATCACGTAGTCGGACTTACGATTCTCAGGCTCCTCACAACTTGAATCGATCGACATCGGTGCACAGGTTGAGGTAAGAAACTAGTGGGACGACAAGCGTCGGATGGCTACCGACGCAGACCGGGGAGCCGCATGGTGACGAAAAGGCCGTACAGCCGGGGTGGTTCGCTGCGGACACGCCCGTGGTGGCGCCCGCTGGCGTATTCCGCCGCGACTGTCGCCGCGATCGGCATGCTGTTCAGTCCGCTGCCGGCCTCCGCCGCCCCGGTGGTGCCGCCCGCGGTGCCCGACACCGGCTCCCGGCCGCTGCCGACCGGCGCGCTCACCATGCCCGGGCAGTCGGCCGGCACCACACCGATCACGACCCCGATCGTCTCGCCCGGCGTCGCGACGACCCCGCTGATGGCCAAGGTCGAAAAGGGCCGCAACGAGCTCACCACCCTCGGCGAGAAGCTGACGCGGACGAAGGAAGACGTCGACCTCAGCACCCAGCAGCTGACCACCGCCGACCAGAAGGTCATCCAGACCTCGGCCGCGCTCGCGATGGCACAGCGCGAGGCCGCGGACGCCGCGGCCGCGGCCGTCCGCGACGCCGCCGCCATGCCGCCGGGCACGCTCGGCTCCGGCCTGTCGGATCTCGACTCGCTCGCCCGGATCAACCGCGGCGACGCCGCGACCGAGCAGGCCGCGAGCCGCCAGCTCGCGATCGCGCAGGACGCCTACACGGGCGCGCTCGCCGAGCAGCAGGGCGTGCGGGCACACCTCGACCGGATCGCCGCCGATCGCACCAAGCTGCAGGCCCAGGTCGACAAGAAGTCCGCCGCCCAGCTGAAACTCGAGCAGAAGTACGACGCCGAGGTCCGCGCCGCCGACGCCGCCAACGCGGCCCGGGACGCCCAGGCCGGCGCGGGATACCTGGCGGGCGAGCGGGCGGGCCGCGGCGCCGACTCGCGGGCCATCGCCGCCCTCAACTTCGCCCTGGCACAGCGCGGCGACCCCTACGTCTGGTCCGAGGAGGGCCCGGACGAATACGACTGCTCCGGCCTGATGTATGCGGCCTACCGCTCGGACGCCGCGGGCAACTTCCCGCTGATGCGGGTCTCCCGGGACCAGTACAACCAGACCCATGAGCGGGCCGTGGACCGCTACTCGCTGCTCCCGGGCGACCTGCTCTTCTTCAGCTCGTCCAACAGCTGGACGGGAATCCACCACGTCGCGATGTACGCGGGCCGCGGCATGATGGTCGAGGCGCCGCGCACCGGCCTCAACGTCCGGCTGACCCCGGTCCGCTGGACCAGGCTCTTCGGCGCGACCCGCATCTACGGCTCGATCGAGGGCACCGTCGAGGGGCCGGTGCTCGGCAACCCGGACCCGGAGGCGCCGAGCGACCACCCGTCGAAGACAAAGCCGCCGACGAAGCCCACCACCAAGCCGCCGACGAAGCCGACGACGAAGCCGCCCACGACGCCGCCGACCACGAAGCCGACGACAAAGCCGACGACGCCGCCCACGACGAAGCCGACGACACCACCGACGACGACGCCGCCGGCGACGACGACCCCGCCGCCGACCACCGAGCCGGCCGCGCCCACGCCGACCGAGACGTCGGCGAACTCCCCGACCGGCTCGCCGGCGGACTCGCAGGAGACGTCGTCGTCGACGTCGTCCTCGGTATCGACGTCCGAGGCCACGGCTGCGGCCTCGAAGTCGGCGGCGCCCTCCACGTCGAGCAGCGGCCGCTGACACCGATCTCGCGATCTTTTCGGGCCGGGGAAACGCCTGGACGCCGGATGCGCTTATGAGCGCTGATATGGCACGGTAGTCACCAGCGCCCGGCAATCGACATGCCCGGCATACGGCATTTGGCGTCGGCACTCCGGTGGCGGCGATCGGGAGGACCCATGGACGAGCAGCAGGCGAAACCGGACAGCGACGGCGGAACGCCGCACGCTGCGCGGACGCCCGCGAGCAGCGCCGGGCCGCAGAACGATCAGGGATACCAGCCACCGCCGCCGCCCGCACCGGGTGCACTGTGGGCGTCCGCCTCCGGCGGCGCGACGCCGGCCGGTGCGGCCTCGGTGCCGGTGAGCTCGCCTCCCGCGTCCACCGGCTCGGCCGGCGGCTCCGCGCGGCCGGTCTCCGTTCCGCCCAGTGCCAACGCCGCCCGCGCCACCGTGCCCGGCTCGATCGATCCGGCCGGTGCCCGGGCCACCAGCTGGCCCAGCGGCCAGTCCAAGATCTACGGCGCGCGCAACCCGGACAAGCCGGCGACCGAGGCCGAAAAGCCGCCGGTCGCGGCCGCCGAAAAGCCCAACGAAGCCGACAAACCGGCGATGCCGGCCGCCGAAAAGCCTCAGGAGTCCGACAAGCCGGCCGCCCCGGCCGAGCCGAAGGCGGCCGAGACGCCGGCGGTGCAGGACGAGCCGAAGGCGGCCGGCAAGCCGGTCGCCGTCAGTTGGATGAGCATCGCCGAGAAGCCGGCCGCCGCGCAGCAGCCGGAGTCCCCCAGCAAGGCCGAGCCCGCCTCGCCCGAGCCGGATCTGCCCGAGCCCTCGACGCCGGAGCCGCCGAAGCCCGCCCCGGCGAAGCCCGAGCCCACCCGGCCCCAGCCCGCCCCGCTGCCGACACCGACACCGGCTCCCACCCCGCCGGCCCCGGTGCCGACGCCCGTGCCGAGCCCCGGCCCGAGCCCGGTGCCTCCGGGCCCCGGTCCGAGCCCGGTGCCTCCGGGCCCCGGTCCGAGCCCCGTGCCTCCGGGCCCCGGTCCGAGCCCCGTGCCTCCGGGCCCCGGTCCGAGCCCCGTGCCTCCGGGCCCCGGCCCGAGCCCGGTTCCGCCCGGACCCGGCCCGAGCCCCGTGCCCGGTCCGCCGTCGCCGCCGCCGTTCCCGACGCCGGTGATCCCCGTGGCCGGCAGCGGCCTGCCCGCGTACACGGTGCCGCCCTCGGCCGGACCCATCGCCGCGGGCGGCGCGGCCCAGCACGACCACCAGCCGCGCGGCGGTTCGACTCCTTACGGGGTAGGCGCATCGGGCGATGCCCGGCAGCCGTTCGGCGGACCGGCCGCACAGGTCGGCAGCACGCCGACGCGGCCGACGACGTATGGGTCGGGATCCGGACAGCAGCCGGCCGCCGTGCCGCAGCAGCGGGGGCAGGGCACCGTCTACGGTGGCCTCGCCGAGTACGCGCCGGCCGACATGACCATGCCCGTGAGCATCAATCCCGTCGAGAATTCCGGCTCGCTGACCGGCCACATTCTGGCCCAGGGCTGGCGCGACGGGCCCGAAACGCAGCGGTCCAGCAACGTCAAGGTGATCGTCGCCATGCTCGTCGTGCTGCTGTTGCTGGTCGGCGTGAGCCTGGCTTTCCTCTTCACCGTCGGTGACGCTTTCAGCGACATGATCGGTGGCGTTTTCAAGGATTGAGTTGTCGGGAACCGTCCGTCCGCCTAAACTGGCGAGGTTGCGCCGAAGGGTGAGCCTGCCCACTACCGGCGCGGAATGCGGGCGATGTCGACGACGTTGACCCGTACACTGATGGAAGTAATTGACCTGGCGTGCCCTTAAGGCGCACGCCACGGGCGTTCTTGCGGTCATTTCAGCGGCCGGCTGTTCGTAGCCGCGGCGGGCCATTCGCGAGCATGCGCCCCCGTAGAGAGGTTCTCTTGACCACTTTCGCTGACCCCAGCACGTTCCCGTCCGTCTTCGAAGCTCCCGCCGAGTCCGGCGAAACCCCCCGAACCGACGTTCCCTCGGCCGCGCCGGAGACCCCGGCCGCCGAGGTGGAGCTGATCGAAACCCCCGCCGCCGAGGCGGAGCTGACCGAGACACCCGCCCCCGCCATTCCGAGCTTCGCCGAGCTGGGTGTCCCCGCCGAGCTCGTCCGCGTGCTCAGCCGCGAGGGCATCAACACCCCGTTCGAAATCCAGGCCGCCACCATGCCCGACGCCCTCGCGGGCCGGGACGTGCTCGGCCGTGGCCAGACCGGCTCCGGCAAGACGCTGGCGTTCGGCCTGCCGCTGCTCGCCCGGGTCGCCAAGGGCGGCCGCGCGCTGCCGCACCAGCCCAAGGCCCTGATCCTGGTGCCGACCCGCGAGCTGGCAATGCAGGTCGCCGACGCGCTGATGCCGCTCGGCCGTTCCGTCGGCGTCTTCCTCAAGACCGCCGTCGGCGGCGTGCCCTACGACCGGCAGATGGACGCGCTCCGGCGCGGCGTCGAGGTCATCGTGGCCACCCCGGGCCGCCTCGGCGACCTGATCGAGCGCGGCGCCTGCAAGCTCGACGCCGTCGAGGTCACCGTCCTGGACGAGGCCGACCAGATGGCCGACATGGGCTTCCTGCCCGAGGTCACCGAGCTGCTGTCCAAGACGCCGGCCGACGCGCAGCGGCTGCTCTTCTCGGCGACGCTCGACGGCGACGTCGACGCGCTGGTCAAGCGGTTCATGAACGACCCGGTCACGCACTCGACCAACCCGGCCGAGGCCAGCGTGTCCACCATGGAGCACCACATGCTCCTGATCCCGCCGCACGACAAGTTCCCGATCACCGCCTCGATCGCCAACCGGGAGGGCAAGACGATCGTCTTCGCCCGCACCCAGATGGGCGTCGACCGGCTGGTCGACCAGCTCGCGGCGGTCGGCGTCCGGGCCGGAGCGCTGCACGGCGGCAAGACCCAGCGGGTTCGCACCCGCACGCTCGCCGAGTTCAAGGAAGGCCGGACGAACGTGCTGGTCGCCACGGACGTCGCGGCCCGCGGCATCCACGTCGACGGCATCTCGCTGGTCATGCACGTCGACCCGCCGAAGGACCCGAAGGACTACCTGCACCGGGCCGGCCGCACGGCCCGCGCGGGCGAGTCCGGCGCGGTCGTGACGCTGGTTCTCCCGAAGCAGCGCCGCACCACGGCCTCGATGATGCAGAAGGCGGGCGTCACGCCGGCCGAGCTTCGGGTGCGCCTGGGCGACGAGAGCCTCGCCGAGGTCACCGGTGCCCGTGAGCCCAGTGGTGTCCCGGTGCGACTCGAGCCCGAGCCGCGCGAGCGTGGCGACCGGCCGCGTCGTTTCGGCGACCGCCCGCAGCGCGGTGGCTACGGCGACCGCCCGCAGCGCACCGGTGGCTACGGCGACCGTCCGCAGCGCACCGGCGAGGGCGGCGGCTACGCCTCCCGTCCGCAGCGCACCGGCGAGGGCGGCGGCTACGCCTCCCGTCCGCAGCGCACCGGCGAAGGTGGCGGCTACGGCGGCGGCGACCGCCCCCGCAGCGGCTACGGCGGCAGCGGCGGTGGCGAGCGCAGCTACGGCGACCGCCCGCGCGGCGGCGAGCAGCGCACCTACGGCGACCGGCCGACCGGCGACCGCTCCTACGGCGACCGGCCGAGTGGCGACCGCAGCTACGGTGACCGGCCCGCCGCCGCAGGCGACCGCCCGCGCGGCGGCGAGCAGCGCACCTACGGCGACCGCCCGGCGCGCAACTTCGGCGACCGGCCCGCCGGTTTCCGGCACGAGGGCGCCCGTAACGACCGCTATTCGACGGGTCGTCCCGCGCGCACCCACTGATCGACCGCACTGAACGAAGCCCCCGGCGCTCCCCCGCCGGGGGCTTCGGCGTTTGCCCGGCGTCCTAGACGCGGCCGCGGATCCAGGCGACGCAGGACTTGTCGACGGTCGCGAAGGGCTTGCCGAACGCCTCCCGGGAGGCCGGGTCGAGGTCGCGCTCCTCCCGCAGGTAGAGCCGGACGAACTCGAAGAGCGCCTTCTCGCCGTACTTGCTGGCCAGGCAGTCGGCGGCAAAGTGGCCGAGCCCGTAGAACGCGTCGCTGGCGGCCGGGCTGGCATCACCGGCGAGACCGCTGGCCGCGATCGACTTGGGCCGCTTGCCGCTGTTCACCACCGCGCGCACGCTCTCGCGGCGCCAGCTGGCGGTCGCGGGCTTCGGGTACCAGCCGATGTATTCGGCGATGCCCTCCTCCAGCCACATGTCGCCGCGGCTGCCGGCCCGGTCGGCGCCGCCGAGCGTCACGACGTGGCCGAGCTCGTGCTGGATCGTGCTCTCCATGATCTGCCGGTTGTTCTTGAGCTGGGCGATGTTGAGCACCACGTCGCTGCCCGCGGCGTTGAGCGGCATCGCGTACGCGATCACCCAGCTGTCGGTGACGCCGCCGTACCAGGTCTTCCACTGCTTCGCGCCGGCCAGGTAGATGCGGTATTTCCGCTGCGGATTGCCGACCAGGCCCGCGAAGTGGTCGTTGACGGTCGCGGCCTTCTCGGCGACCGGCAGGACCCGCTTGAAGTACTTCTGCTCGGCGCGGCTGCCGATCAGCGTCACCCGCCGGCCCTGCTGCAGGACCAGGTCGCTGGACTCCCAGGGGGTCGGCTGCTGCTCCTCGCGGCTCTTCTTCACGGTCAGCGCGGTGATCAGCCACTTGCCCTTGACGGACTTGAAGGTCAGCTTCTGGGTGATCCACGGCTGGCCCTCGGAATCCTCGCTGGGGCACCGGTCCGTGCTGAAGCAGTATTCGGCCTGGGCGGTCACCCCGACCGTGCCGTTCTTCCCGGCCTTGGCGTCCGGGGACGTCCGGTAGGCGAAGTGGCTGACGCCGATGGCGCGCAGCGACCTGAACATGGTGCGGTACTTCGTGCGCAGCTTGGACTGGCCCGGGTCCAGCGCGGCGAGCCAGCCCTTCTCGTCGCCGCGCAGCAGGGCCTGCGCCTGGGCCTCCAGAGTCGCGTCGGCGGCCTCGGACGGCGTCAGGGTGCGTGGCTTGCCCGTCGGCTGATCCACGGCCGCGGCGGCCCGCTCCGCCAGCGCGTCGCGGTTGACGTAGACGTATCCGGCGCCGCCGACGAGCACCGCGGCGAACGCCAGGGCGCCGATGACGCGCAGGGCGTTCCCCCGGCGCTGGGGCGGCGGCGGCAGGGGCAGCGGCGTGGCCCCGGGGACGAGGACGAGCGGCGGCAGCTGGCCGACCTCGACGGGCGAGCGCTGGTATGGGATTCGCGGGGCGGGTCGGGCGGCCGGGTAGTCCGGCGGGAGGGGGTATTCCTCGGCGTCGCGCACTGTGCTCCTTGAGCCCGAAGCGAACCCGAATCCCGTTCGCTGACGAAACGATACTGGCAGGTCCGGACTCCCCATGCTGCCCCCGCTCAGGAGCCCTGCCAACGGCCCGTCGCCAGGAAGGTGTCGATGGCGGCGCGATGCGGCTCGAGGCGCAGGCCCTGTGCGGTCACCCAGGCGTCCGAGTAGTACGTGTCCGCGTACCGTTCGCCGCCGTCGCAGATCAGGGTGACCACCGATCCGGTACGCCCGGCCGCCAGCATCTCGGCGATCAGCGCGAACGCGCCGTACAGGTTCGTGCCGGTGGAGCCGCCGAGGCGGCGGCCGAGCACCGCCGAGCCGGACCGCATCGCCGCCAGGGAAGCGGCGTCGGGCACCCGCATCATCCGGTCCACGACCGCGGGCTGGAAGGACGCCTCGACCCGGGGCCGCCCGATGCCCTCGATCCGCGAGCCCCGGCCGGTCGAGAGCGTCCAGTCGCGGGCCGCGTAGGCGGGCCAGAACGCCGAGCCCTCCGGGTCGACGACGCAGAGCCGGGTGGCGAAGCGCCGGTAGCGGGCGAACCGCCCGATCGTCGCGCTGGTGCCGCCGGTGCCGGCCCCGACGACGATCCACGCCGGTATGGGATGGCGCTCGAGTGCCAGTTGCGCGTAGATGGACTCGGCGATGTTGTTGTTGCCCCGCCAGTCGGTGGCGCGTTCGGCGTGGGTGAACTGGTCCATGAAGTGGCCGCCGAGGTCGCCGGCGAGGGCGCGCGCGGTGGCGACGACGGCGGTGTGGTCGTCGACCAGGTGGCATTTGCCGCCCTGGAACTCGATCAGCGAGATCTTCTCGGGCGAGGTGCTCGCCGGCATGACCGCGATGAATTCGAGCCCGAGCATCCTGGCGAAGTACGCCTCACTGACGGCTGTCGACCCGGAAGACGCCTCGACGATCGGGGTGTCCGGGCCGATCCAGCCGTTGCAGAGGGCGTACAGGAAGAGCGAGCGGGCCAGGCGGTGCTTGAGTGACCCGGTGGGGTGCGACGACTCGTCCTTGAGGTAGAGGTCGATGCCCCAGCTGCGCGGCAGCGGAAACGGCAGCAGGTGGGTGTCGGCGGAGCGGTTGGCGTCGGCCTCCACCAGCGCGACGGCGTTGCGTTCCCATTCCCGGGCTGCGTCGTCGCAGCGGTCGAGCTGTTCCATGGCTCAACCTACCGCCGGATCGAGGCCGGGCTGCGGCCGATTCTCCCACTTGGTGGAGAGCGCGATCGCCGTGCGCGTCGAGGCGACCCCCGGCGTGCGGTTGATCCGGACGATCAACTGCTCGAGCTGGGCGATCGTGCCGACCCGGACGGTGAGCTGGTACGACTCGACGCCGGCCATGAAATAGCAGGATTCGATCTCGGGCATCACCCGCAGGGCGGCGAGCACGTCGTCGGTGTCGGCGCCGGAGTCCTCGACGATGCCGATGAGCGCGGTCACGCCGAGCCCGATGGCATCGTGGTCAACCTCGGCCCGATAGGCCCGAATAGTCCCACCAGCCTCGAGCTTGCCGACCCGCTCGTGCACGGCGGGGGCCGAGAGGCCCACCTGCCGGGCCAGTTCGGCGTACGACGAGCGGGCGTTGTCCCGAAGCAGATCGATCAGGCGCAGGTCGATGGCGTCCATGAGTTCAGAGGTTAGTGCGACACTTCCGGGTACCTCACGCCCGGTAGCGGGCGCGGATGCCTTGGAGCAGGCAAGGATAATGGTCAACGTCGCAATCGGGGCTTTTTCCGCATTTCAACGACTTGCTGTTTTTGGCGATGCTCTAATGGCACTACGTCCCGATCGAGCACGCCGACACTCACCGTGACCACCGGCGCTCCAACACGACGCGAGGAGAGGGCCGTGGACACAGGAGATCGACTGCTTACGCCCGGGGAGGTGGCCGCGCTGTTCCGGGTGGATCCGAAGACGGTCACACGCTGGGCGGCCGCCGGACGTATCGGCAGCATCCGCACTCCGGGTGGCCACCGCCGGTTCCGCGAATCAGAGGTTCGCGCGCTGCTTGAGGGCGACGGCGTGGTCGAGGAAATGCGCGAGGATGACGCGGCGAATCGGCCCCGCAACGGTGGCCCCGCAAACCCGGGCTCCAGTTACGGGCCGCCGAACGGACTGCGCTGAAGCTTCGCATAGGGCATTAGTACGCCATTAAAGATACTTAGTCCTGGCGTCCGGACCCGAGATCACCGGTCCAGCGGGTAAATAGCTCGTGGGGTACGCCGAGAGCGTCCAGCACCTTGCCCGCCACGAAGTCAACCAACTGCCCCGCGGTAGCCCGGGCGCCGGCGCCGTAGAAGCCCGGGCTGGCGGGCAGGACCACCGCACCGGCGTCGTGCAGCGCGATCAGATGCTCGAGATGGCTACGGGTCACCGGCGTCTCGCGGGGCACGATCACCGTGCGCCGGCGCTCCTTGAGGTTGACCTCGGCGGCGCGCTGCAGCAGATCCTTGGAGAGCCCGATCGCGATGCCGGCACAGGCGGCCGTGCTGGCGGGCACGACCGCCATGCCTCGGGCCGGGTACGAGCCGCTGCTCGGCCCGGCCGCAAGGTCACCCGCGGGCCAGTAGTTCAGGTCGCCGAGCTCCCGGCCCAGCCAGCCCGCGACGTCGTCCTTCCAGTGCGCGTCCCGGACGGTCGCGCCGGTCTCGTCCAGCAGCGTGAGCCGGGCCGCCCTGGAGACGATCAGGTCCACCGGCTCGCCGGCGTCCAGCAGCGCGCCGATGACGGTCCTCGCATAGGGCGTGCCGGAGGCGCCGGAGACGCCGACGATCCAGGGGGTGCGCATCCCTCGGGCCTCCCTACCGCAGGTACAGATCGAGGACGGCGAAGACGAAGAGCGCGATGCCAACGAAGCCGTTCGCCGTGAAGAACGCCCGGTTGACCTTGGAGAGATCGTCAGGCGTGACGACCACATGCTGGTAGCCGAACGCCACCGCGGTCAGCGCCAGCCCCACCCACCAGAGCCAGCCGAGGCCGACCAGCTGTCCGAACCAGACGAAGAGGGCGAACGTCACCACATGGGTGGCGGTCGAGATGTGCAGCGCGGTGCGGACCCCGAAGCGGGCCGGGGTCGAGTGCACGCCGATCCGCCGGTCGACCTCGACGTCCTGGCAGGCGTAGATGATGTCGAAGCCGCCGATCCAGAGCCCGACCGCGACGCCCAGCACCCACGCCGGGCCCGAGCCCGCGAAGGTGCCGGTGATCGCGAGCCAGGCGCCGACCGGCGCCACGGCCTGGGCCAGCGCCAGCACGTAGTGCGGGAAGTTCGTGAACCGCTTCGCGTAGGGGTACACGATCAGCGGGATCACCGCGAGCGGCGACAGCAGCAGGCAGAGCCAGTTGAGCAGGCCCGCCGCGAGGAACAGCACCACCAGGGACACGGCGGCGCCGGTCCAGGCCGTGCGCACGCTCACCGCGCCGGTGACCAGCTCGCGATTGGCCGTACGCGGATTCTGGGCGTCGATCCTGCGGTCCAGGATCCGGTTGGCCGCCATGGCGAAGGTACGCCCGGACACCATCGCGATCGTGATCAGCAGCAGGTCGGCCCAGTGCACCCCCGTGCCCTCGCGGTCCATCGCGACCAGCGCCGACAGGTACGCGAAGGGCAGGGCGAAGACGGAGTGTTCGATGGCCACCAGCCGCAGGAAGGCCTTGACCCTGCCCGGCTGCTCGGGTGCGGACGCAACGGCGGTCACGAGATCCCGTATTCCTTCCAGCGCTTGTCCACGAGGGCGGTCACCTCGGGTGCCATGGTCATCTCTTCGGGCCAGCCCCGGGTGTAGCCCTCGGCAGGCAGCTTACGGGTGGCGTCCAGGCCCGCCTTTCCGCCCCAGAACTGCTGGTAGGAGGCGTGGTCGAGGTGATCGACCGGGCCCTGGGTGACGAGCAGGTCGCGGTCGTAGTCGACGTTGCCGAAGGCCCGGAAGGCGACCTCCTGGTAGTCGTGCACGTCGCAGTCCTCGTCGACGACCACGATCAGCTTGGTGAGCGACATCAGGTGCGCGCCCCAGATCGCGTTCATGATCTTCTGCGCGTGCTTCGGGTACCGCTTGCGGATCGAGACGATCACGCAGTTGTGGAAGACGCCCGCGGCCGGCATGTCGTAGTCGACGATGTCCGGGATCAGCATCTTGAGCAGCGGCCGGAAGATCCGCTCGGTGGCCTTGCCCAGGCCGTGGTCCTCCTGCGGCGGCTTCGACGTGACGATCGAGTGGTAGATCGGCTGCTTGCGCATCGTCATGCACTCGACGTGCAGCACCGGGAAGGGCTCGACCGGGGTGTAGAAGCCGGTGTGGTCGCCGAACGGCCCCTCCGGCGCCCGCTCCCCCGGCTCCAGGTAGCCCTCGAGGACGATCTGCGCCTGGGCCGGCACCTGCAGCGGCACGGTCAGGCAGTCGACCATCTCGACCCGCTCGCCGCGCAGGAAGCCCGCGAACAGGTACTCGTCGATGTCGCCCGGCAGCGGGGCGCTGGCCGCGTAGCTGACCACCGGGTCGCAGCCGATCGCGATGGCGACGGGCAGCCGCTCGCCGCGCTGCTCGGCGACCGCGTGGTGCGCCGTCGAGTCCTTGTGGATCTGCCAGTGCATGCCGAGCGTGTTCTTCGAGTGCTGCTGCAGCCGGTACAGGCCGAGGTTGCGCTTGCCGGTCTCCGGGTGCTTGGTGTGCGTCAGCCCGTAGTTGTGGAAGATGCCGCCGTCGCCGGGCCAGACCTGCAGTCCGGGCAGCCTGTTCAGGTCGACCTCGTCGCCCTTGAGCACGACCTCCTGGCAGGGCGCGTTCTTGACCTTGCGGGGCGGAACCGACTTGAGCTGCAGCACCTTGCCGATGCCCTCGCGGATGCCGGACCAGCCGACCGGCAACTCGGGCTGGATCAGCGAGCCGATCCGGTCGCCGACCTCGTCGAGCGAGTCGACGCCGAGCGCCATGGCCATCCGCTTCTCGGTGCCGAAGAGGTTGACGACGACCGGCATCTCGCCGCGGGTCGGGCGCTCGAAGAGCAGGGCCGGACCCCCGGCGCGGACGGTACGCGTCACGACCTCGCTGATCTCCAGCGTCGGATCGACCGGAACGGTGACCCGGAGCAGCTCGCCGGCCTGTTCCAGGGCGGCGATGAAGCTCTGCAGGTCGTGGTGCGGAAAGCCCTTCGAAGCCATGAGCCCAGTCTCGCACCACGGGACGGGCGGTGATCAGCGGGCGGGAACCGTCACCGGAAGATCTCATCCGGCGTTGAGCCAGCGATTCGTAAACGGGGCTGCGCAGGGCGAGGTGGGCGACGTGAAATTCCGGTCCGTGGCGCGATGGTGTGCCCTCGGCGGCCTGCTCACGGCGCTCGCCATCGCCGCGCCGGCGGAGTCACACCGCCGCCTGCGGCTGCCGGCGTGCCCGACCGGCGCGCCGTCCACCACGCCGCCGACCGTCCCGCCCGGCCCGGGCGGCCCGGCGGCCGTGCGGGCGGCCGGCCCGCCCGAGGTCGCGCGGGCCCCCAGAGGTCAGTCCGCAGAGCGGGTCCATCG
>NZ_JBEZXZ010000087.1:0-34304 GCF_040638275.1 Actinoplanes sp. NPDC026623
CGGCCGCGCGGGCCCGGACCCGCGGTGCGCCGGCCCGGCCGTCGCGGGCCGGCACCGGCGCTGAACCGGGCGTTCAGCGCCGGCCGGCGCTCAGCCCTCGACGCGGTGCGTCGCCCAGAACGAGGTCAGGCTGGTCGAGCCCGCCGCGGCCTGCGCGGCGGCCTTGAAGTCGGCGACGGTGGAGACGCCGTACCAGTGCGATGCGGCGTACGACTTGAGCAGGCCGGTCATCGCCGTCGTGCCGATCAGCCGGCGCAGGTCGTGCAGCGTGCACTTGCCGTAGCCGTACACGACGGTGCTGTAGCGGCCGGAGTGCTGGTCCCAGTACGCCATCGAGTTGGTCAGCTTCTCGGCCGACGACTGCCAGGTGATCCCGCAGCCCGAGCCGGTCTTGTTGAAGTACAGGTCGGTCGCGTAGTCGGTGAAGCCCTCGTCCAGCCACGGCGTCGTGTACTCGTCGTCGCCGACGATGCCGTAGAACCACTGATGCGCCAGCTCGTGCGCGAGCGCCGTGGAGTTCACCAGGTCCAGCACGAAGCCCGGGTACTCCATGCCGCCGAACCAGAATCCGTTGTCGAGCACCACGTCGGCCTCGCCGTACGGGTAGGCGCCGAAGCGGCCGGCGTGCGCGTCGAGGGAGGCGGTGGCGACGTTCAGCATGGAGGTGGCGCTGCTGGAACTGATCGAGCCGACCGAGTAGACGTTGACGGCCACGCCGCCCGCCGTCCGGCCGCTGATCTTCTTGAACGGCCCGGCACCCCAGGCGAACTCGCGGACCTTCTTGCCCGTCGCGCGGGTGACGGTGCGCCCGGTCGTGCCCGGCGTGTCGGTCGAGGTGCCCGTCGCCGGTACCAGCATCGAGCTCGGGTGGTCGAGCGTGACGTCGTAGTCACTGGCCAGCGCGTAGAACGACTCGCCGTTGTTGGTGTACGGGTCCAGGTGCCAGCCCGCGCCGTCGCGCACGGCCAGCACCGGCAGCGCGTTGCCGATGAAGTAGTAGCTGCCGTCGTGGCCGAACCGGTCGACGCCCGAGGGAACGACGATGCGCAGGTCGAACCCGATGGCGGCGGTCCCGCCCTGGGGCAGGGGCGCGGGCAGGGTGATCTTGAGGGCGGTGCAGCCGACCTGCAGCGCGCCGGCCGTGCCGCCGGTGACGTTGCTGACGGTGACCGGGGTCGACGGGCAGCTGCCGTGGTAGTTGTCCCACAGCCGCAGGTAGACCTCGCTCAGCGCGGTGGCCGACGGGTTGCTGAACGACACGCTCTCGCGCCCGGTCCAGGTGCCGCCGGTGGCGTCGCTGGTGAGCGACAGGGTGTACGCCGGGGTCGCCGGCGTGCGCGTGGAGTCGGCGGCGGCCGCCGTGGCCGGGGTTGCCGGCACCGCGAGTCCCGCGGCGACCGCGAGTACCCCGGTCATCAGTCTGTAGAGCATCTGAGGTCCCGTCGATCGATGATGCTGACATCGATCAGAATGCTCGGGTGCCCCGATCGGCGGCAACGGGGGAACCCCTTGCGGGGGTCGGCACCCGGACCACCACCGTGCGGGCCAGCTTGTCGTGGATCGCCTGGTGGCGGCCGTCCACCAGGGCCCAGACGGCGCCGACCGGGAAGTAGGCGAGCACCAGCGCGCGGACCAGCGCCGACAGCCAGGACAGCGGCCGTTCCCGGGTGGCGAGCACCCGCAGCCCGAGCACCGCCATTCCGGGTGTCCGGCCGGCCAGCGCCCAGAAGAGCGCGCAGTAGATCGCGAGCAGGGCCGGCAGGAACAGCAGGTACGCCGCGGCGGCGGCGTGCGCCAGGTACTGGCTCCGGGAGCCGATGAACGAGGCGATCATGCTCGCGATCGCGGCGCCGCCGGTGAAGAGCAGCGTGACGATGAGGGCGTCCAGCACGTACGCGATCGACCGGCTCACCGCGCCGGCGTACTCGCGGGGGGCGGGAGCGGTCATATGCCGTCGACGAACGGCGGGGCCGGCGCCGGGCGGGGGCCGCGATGGAAGATCCGGAAGGTCAGCCGGTCGACCGCCGAGTCGCCGGCGGCGGCGCCGGTGCGGATCCGGCCGACCAGTTCATCCACCATGGTCTCGCGCTGGCCCTGGATGAGCGCCTGGATCCGATCCGGCTCCTGTTCCAGGAGTTTCAGCACGTCGTCGAGGATCCCGCTGACCAGCGGGCGCAGCACGCGCTCGAGCTGGGCGTCGACGAACCAGTCCACCACCGGCAGCGTGGCGACGGTGGTGACCGCGGAGTGTGCCGCCTCGGTCGCCCGCTTGCGGCCCAGGGTCCGTTCGGCCGCACCGCGCTCGGCGAGTTCGGCGATCCAGCGCCGGCGCCGGGCCGCGACCCGGCGCAGCTCGGCGACGAGCCCCGCGGCGGACTCCTCGGCCTGGTAGGCCGCGCCCACCGCGACGTCGCGCCACCGGAGCGGGGCGGGCTGTTCCGCCTCCGGCACGAGGGTTACTGCGATTACCTGCTCGGACTCAGTGGCCGTCATTCGTCCACGGTGCCCGGCCCGGCGCTCCCGCGGGCCATCCCGTACGGGTGAGCGTGCGGCGACGAATCGGACACCGCACGCATAAAGAGCCCCTTGCGTGGACGCTATACAGGCGTACAGTCGGCTATACGCTTGAGTAGGAGGCGGATCATGGGAGATCCCGTGTTCGAGGACCTGACGGCGCGGGCCCGGATCAGGGACGCCGCGATCCGGCTGTTCGCGGAGGGCGGCACCGGCGGCACGACGGTCCGCGACATCGCTCAGGCCGCAGGCGTGTCACCGGGCCTGCTCCGGCACCACTTCGGGTCCAAGGAGGCACTGCGGGAGGCGTGCGACGGCTACGTGCTGGACCGGCTCGTGCAGATCAAGGAGGAGCTCCTCCTCGAGAACAAAATGGCCAGCCCGGGCTTCCTGCCGTCGGTCCACCCCACGATCCTGCTCTTCTACCGGTACGTCACCCGGGCGCTGCTCGACGGCTCGCCCCGCGCCGCGGCGCTGTTCGACGACATGGTGCTGCTGACGGAGCAGTGGATCGGCAAGAACGCGCCGGACGTCACCACGGACTACCGGGGGTTCGCGGCGGTGCTCGTCGGCATGCAGTCCGGGATCCTCGCGATGCACGACCACGTGTCCCGCGCCCTGGGCGTCGACATCTTCACCGCCGGCGGGCACGTGCGCATGGCCGGCGCGCTCGCCGACTTCTACTCACATCCGCTGCTCGACCCCGAGTTCGCCGCCCAGGCGCGCCGGGCGATGGAGCCGCTGCAATCCACCGAAACACCTACCGCCGCCGGGGACGACCCCGGGGCCGAAGGAGCATGAGGATCATGACCGAGGCGATCCGCGCAGACGCGCTGGTCAAGACGTTCGGGAGCACGCGTGCGCTCGACGGGCTCGATCTAGTGGTGCAGGCCGGGGAGGTGCACGGCTTCCTCGGCCCCAACGGCGCGGGGAAGTCCACCACCATCCGGGTCCTGCTCGGGCTGCTGCGCGCCGACTCGGGCACCGCCCGGCTGCTCGGCGGCGACCCGTGGCGCGACACCGCGGAGCTGCACCGCCGCCTGGCGTACGTGCCCGGCGACGTCACCCTGTGGCCCGGCCTGTCCGGCGGCGAGGTGATCGACCTGCTGGGCCGGCTGCGTGGCGGCCTC
This sequence comes from Actinoplanes sp. NPDC026623, assembly GCF_040638275.1. Lineage (NCBI taxonomy): Bacteria > Bacillati > Actinomycetota > Actinomycetes > Micromonosporales > Micromonosporaceae > Actinoplanes > Actinoplanes sp. NPDC026623. Next base: position 3,645 of record NZ_JBEZXZ010000087.1, read on the forward strand.
GACACCCGGCGCCGAGCCGAGTTGCTGGAGCGCTTCGACCTCGACCCGAGCAAGAAGGCCCGGACCTACTCGAAGGGCAACCGGCAGAAGGTCGCGCTCATCGCCGCCCTCGCCTCCGACGTGGACCTGCTCCTGCTCGACGAGCCGACCTCCGGCCTCGACCCGCTGATGGAGGAGGTCTTCCGCCAGGTGATCCGCGAGGAGCAGGGGCGCGACGGGCGCACCGTCCTGCTCTCCAGCCACATCCTCGCCGAGGTCGAGGCGCTCTGCGACCGGGTGACCATCATCCGCGACGGGCGGGCGGTGGAGACCGGCACGCTCGCCGGCATGCGGCACCTGACCCGCACCTCGATCCAGGTCGACCTCGCCGGGCCGGCGACCGGCCTCGACGCCATGCCCGGCGTGCACGACCTCCGGTCGCACAACGGCACCCTGCGCTTCGATGTGGACACCGCCGAGCTCGACGCGGTGCTGCGACAGCTCACCGCGGTGGGCGTGCGGAGCCTGACCAGCCAGCCGCCGACCCTCGAGGAGCTCTTCCTGCGCCACTACGACCGGGCGCAGCCCGACGCGAAGCACCGGACGGGGGTGTCCCGGTGAACTCGTTGACCGGCACCCTCGCCCTGGCGCGGCTGGCGCTGCGGCTCGACCGGGTCCGGCTGACCGTGTGGGTGCTCGGGCTCTCGGTGATGCCGATGGGCACGGCGGCCAACTACTTCAAGCTCTACCCGACCGAGGCGGACCTGCGCGCGGTGAGCGACGTCCTCACCAACCCGTCGCTGGTCGCGCTGAGCGGCCCGCTCACCGCGGTGTCGATCGGCGCGCTGACCGCGTGGAAGATCGGCGTGACCGAGTTCATCCTGATCGCGCTGATGAGCCTGCTGACCGTCGTGCGGCACACCCGCACCGAGGAGGAGACCGGCCGGCTCGAGCTCCTGCGCGCCACGGTGATCGGGCGGCACGCGCCGCTCACCGCCGCCCTGCTGGTCACCGCGCTGGCGAACGTGACCATCGCGGTACTCATCGCGCTCGGGCTGATGGCGACCGGGCTGCCGGCCGCCGGTTCGGTGGCGTTCGGCCTCGCGACCGGACTGGTCGGGATGCTGTTCGCGGCGATCGCGGCGACGGCCGCGCAGCTCACCCAGAGCGCCCGGGCGGCCACCGGCATCGCCGGCGCCGTCCTCGGCGGCACCTACCTGCTGCGCGCCGTCGGCGACACCGGGCCGACCTGGCTGAGCTGGCTGTCGCCCACCGGCTGGGCGCTGCACCTGCACCCGTACGCGGATGAGCAGTGGTGGGTGGCCGCGCTGTTCGCCGGGGCCTCGGCCCTGTTCGCCTGGGCCGGCTACGCGCTGGTGAATCGCCGGGACGTCGGCGCCGGCCTGCTGGCGGAGCGGCCCGGTCCCGTCGGGGCGTCTCCCGCCCTGCGCAGCCCGCTCGCGCTGGCCTGGCGGCTGCACCGCGGCCTGCTCCTCGGCTGGACCGTCGCGCTGGCGCTGACCGGGGCGGTCATGGGCGGCGCCGCCGCCGGCATCGGGAACATGAAATCGCCGAACCAGCAGCTCACCGACGTCCTGACCCGGATGGGCGGCAACAACGGCCTCACCGACGCGTTCCTCGCCGCGATCTTCGGCATCACCGGCATGGTCGCCGGCGCCTACACGGTGCAGGCGACGCTGCGGCTGCGCCAGGAGGAGAGCAGCGGGCGGGTCGAGATGCTGCTGGCCACGCGCGTCGGCCGGCTGCGCTGGGCGGCGAGCCACCTGGCGTTCGCCGTGCTCGGGACGGTGCTGCTGATGGCCGTGGCGGGCGTCGCGGGCGGCCTCGCGTACGGCGCGCAGGTCGGCGACGTCGGCGGGCAGGTCGGGCGGCTGCTCGGCGCCGCGCTGGTGCAGTTGCCGGCCACCTGGGTGCTGGCCGGATTCGGCGTCACCCTGATCGGCCTGGCGCCGCGGCACGCCTCGCTGACCTGGGCCGCGCTCATCCTGTCGGTCCTGCTCGTCGAGTTCGGCGCGCTGTTCGGGCTGAACCAGTGGATCGTCGACCTCACCCCGTTCGCGCACGTGCCGAAGCTGCCCGGCGCCGCGTTCACCGCCGCGCCGGTCCTGTGGCTCACCGTCCTGGCCGCCGGCCTGGGAGCGGCCGGGCTCGCCGGGCTGCGCCGCAGGGACATGCCGGTGACGTGACCACGCCGGGGTCAGGCCGGGGTCAGGCCGGTGCCATTTCCGGGCCGGCCTCGGCGATCCGGTTGCGGCCCTCGCTCTTCGCCCGGTACAGGGCGACGTCGGCGCGGCTGGTCAGCTCGTCCGAGGTCTCGGTGCCGTCCCAGGTGGCCACGCCGGCCGAGAAGGTCTGCCCCAGCGGCGTGGCCAGCCGCATCCGGTCGACCACCTCGCAGGCCTGCGCGGTGGTCGCGTCGGGCAGCAGCACGACGAACTCCTCGCCGCCGTAGCGGGCCAGGTGGTCGACGGTTCGCAGCTGCTCCTGCCAGGCCGCGGCGGCCTCCTTGAGCATGCGGTCGCCGGCGGGGTGCCCGTACGCGTCGTTGAAGAGCTTGAAATGGTCGATGTCGATGATGGCCACGGACATCGGGGCGCCGGTGCGCCGGACCCGCTCGATGGTGCGGGGGAGCTCGATGTTCCAGGCGCGCCGGTTGGGCAGGCCCGTCAGTTCGTCGGTGACGGCGAGATCCCGCACCCGTTCGCTCTGCAGGTCCAGCTGGGTCAGCACCTGCGACATCCGGGTCACGACCAGCAGGAACAGGGCGGTGCAACCGATCGCGATGGCCAGCCCGTCGGTGACCTGGTGCTGCAGCGTCTGCATGAGCAGCAGCGCGGGCCCGATCAGCGAGGTGAGCGTCAGCAGCAGGAGCAACGACCGGCTGAACCGCATGGGCCGGGGCGCGGCGATGCGGCCGAGCGAGCGGACGTCGGGGTGCAGGGCGGCCGCGCCGAACAGCAGGTAGCCGCCGAGGAACACGGCGCTGAGCAGTTTGTGCGGCATGGGCCCGGGCTCCCAGACCAGCTGGTTGATGACGGCCCAGATGGTGTCGCCGCCGAGGAAGCAGACAAGCGCGGCGCACATGAGCCGGAAGGAGCCGTTGCGGCCGCTGCCGCTGAGCACCAGCCGGATGGTCATGGCGAGCAGCACGATGTCGCCGACCGGGTAGGCGACGCTGACGATGTGGCCGATCAGGCCGATCGACTCGTCCATCGCGGCGGGCTTCACCATGAAGATCCAGGCGAGCAGCCCCATCCCGGTGGTCAGGGTGCTGGCGTCGACCAGGCTGGACCAGTCCCGGCGTGCCGTGCGGCGGTGGATCAGCAGGATCAGTCCGGCCGCCGCGGCCGGGTAGAACGACAGGTAGGCGGCGTCGGCCAACGAGGGGAAGCCGGGGTCCGCCTGGATGCGGGCGAGGATCGCCTCGATCAGGATGCCGGTGGAGTTGCCGGCCACCGCGATCGCGAACAGCCACCACGGCGCGGACACGGCGGGCCGGTTGCGCCGTATGCCGATGATGATGCCCGCGGCGCCGATCCAGCCACAGGCGATCTGCCACCCGGTCTGTGCCGGGCCGCCGTCGGGTACGGCCAGGGAGCCGAGCACGGCGACCACGGCGACGACCAGGTAGACGCGCAGCCAACGGCTTGACATGACCCGACCGTCCTTCGACTCGACCTGCTGCGGGTCGTCCCGCAACCTTCGACCAATGGCATCAGCCGACGGGTGCATGACACGGGCGTACCCGGTTGCAGGTCAGTGGCGCATCCACGCAGAGGGCCGGCGCTTTCGCAGCCGGCCCTCTGTCAGTTGGATCCGCGTCGCAGAATGATCAGACGGTGAGGGTCCAGGTGTTGATGTAGCCGGTGTCGGCCGAGTACTTGTCCTGCACCTTCAGCCGCCACGTGCCGTTGGCGGTGGTCTCGCTCGACAGGTTCTTGGTGTACGTGGTGCTCACGTTGTCCGCGCTGTCGCTGGTCGAGGTCGCCTTCAGGTTGTAGACCGTGCCGTCCGGTGCCACCAGGTCGACCTGCAGGTCACCGCGGTAGGTGTGGACGATGTTCACCGCGATCGTCGAGGTCGACGAGGCGGCGCGGGCGCAGCCGCTGATCGCGATGTCGCTGTAGACGGCCGCACCGGCGTCCGGAACCGTGACATCGGTGCCGTTGGTGCCGGTGCAGGCGGTGCCGGTCGGCGGGGTGGTGGGCGGGGTGGTCGGCGGCGTGGTGGAGCCGGTGCAGGTCGGGTCCGCCGACTGGGCCGGCACGCTGACGGCGGTCCAGGCCGCCTTGACCGTGTTGAACTCGGTGCAGCTGCCCGGGTAGAGCGACTTCGCCGCGGTCAGCGTCCAGGTGCGGTACTTCAGGTACGACGAGCTGGAGGTCTTCAGCAGCATCGCGTTGTACATGATCTTGATGGCCTTCTGGATGCCCAGCCCGGTCACCGTGGTGCTGTTGCAGGTGGTGCTGGCGGGCTGGCCGTTGCCGCTGGTGCCCTGCGCGAGCAGGTAGAACCAGTGGTTGCCGGGGCCGGCCGCCGCGTGCACCTCGTCGGAGGGGGTGCTGCTGGAGTAGCAGTTGTCGTCTCCGGCAAGCGACGGGTTGTACATGTAACGGATCGGGCCGCTGCCGACCAGGTTGACCTCTTCGCCGACCTGGTAGTCCGGCGCGTCGTTCGGGTTGTTCGCGTAGAACTCGGTGGCCGCGCCGAAGGTGTCCGCGACGAACTCCTGGGTGTTGCCGTTGGAGATGCCGCCCGGCGTGTTGTCGTCGATGCCGTGACCCAGCTCGTGGCCGACCACGTCCGCGGAGGAGATCCACTGGCCGGCGGTGTTCTTGCCGATCTGGACCTGGTTGCCGTCGTAGTACGCGTTCTGGTCGTTCAGGCCGACCCGGATCGGCCACGCGCCGCCGCTGCCGTTCTGCCCGCTACGCCCGAGCCAGCTCGACAGCATCGCGGTCTGCTGCTGCGCCACGTAGAACGCGTCGACGCAGCCGGTCTCCTTGCTGGTGCCCACTCCGGTGCCCCAGGCGTTGTCGCTGCCGGAGAACGTCGTGTTGGTCGAGGCGTCCTGACAGGTCAGGGTCGTCTGCGACGGGTCCTTCATCGAGTAGGTCGACCCCGACAGCGTCGTGTTGATCGACACCGACCCGTTGATCCAGCCGCTGCCGGTGCCCGCGACGTCGGTGACGTGCTCGTAGGTGCGCAGCACCTTGCCGGAGGCCGCGTCCACGTCGACGGTCAGCCGGCTGACGCCCTCGGCGCCGACACCGTTGACCGTGGACTCCCAGGCCAGCGCCGCAGTCCTGCCCTCGGGGGCCACCACGACCAGCTTGGTGCCCTCGACGCTCTTCACCGACGTGAGCTGCTGCTTGGCGATCGCCGTCGCATCGGTGCTGGACAGCTTCGCCGTGGTCGACAGCTCGCCGATCGGGCTCGACTGCGCGACCGAGGTGTAGGTGGTCCGCCCGGACGAGTCGGTCTGCACGACGAAGTCGCCGCCGATGACGGGCAGTCCCTTGTAGCTGCGGGTGTAGGGGACGTACTGCATCCCGGCTGAGGAGATCACCTTCCCCTGCTGGAAGGTGTCGTGCTGGCTCGCCTGCAGCGCCGCCGGCCGGCTCGCGACCAGCGCGTCGGCCTTGGTCGCGGCGAGGCTGGCCTGCGCGGCCGGATCCGCGGGCTGAGCGGTGACGGGTCCGGTTACCGCGACCACGGCGGCCGCGGCCGCGGTTCCGGCCGTCAGCGCGATGATCAGGGGGGTTCGACGTTTCACGACGTACTCCTTCCCCGCCCAGGGGGGTGGGCGGGCTCACGTTGAAGGAGACGATAGGCATCGATGGTGGTGATCGAAAATGGGGGAAACCCTTGCGCTACCCCGCGGTAGGGAACCCTCGGTGCTTCCTGCGGCTTATGTCCGGCGGCGTAATCAACCGGGTATCGCTTCGTAATCCGGTGGCGGACGGTTCGGCGGGCTGGTAGTTCTGGAGACTGGCCACCACACGACCAGGAGTGACAATGCGAGCAGCTTCCACGCTTCGGGCCCTTGACCGTCCTACCGTGGAGTTCCGCCTTGCCCTTGTTGAACCTCGGAATCGTCGCCCATGTTGACGCCGGAAAGACCAGCCTGACCGAGCGCCTGCTCTACGAGGCCGGTGCCGTGTCCCGGCCCGGGAGCGTCGACGCCGGCACGACGCGTACCGACTCCATGGAGCTGGAGCGCCGGCGCGGCATCACCATCCGGGCGGCCGTCACGTCCATCGCGATCGGCGACCTGACCATCAACCTGCTGGACACGCCGGGCCACCCCGATTTCATCGCGGAGGTCGAGCGTTCGCTGGCCGTGCTGGACGCCGCCGTGCTGGTGGTGTCCGGTGTGGAGGGCGTGCAGCCGCAGACCGTCGCCATCTGGCGTGCGCTGCGCCGCATCGGCGTGCCGACGGTGTTCTTCGTGAACAAGGTGGACCGCGGCGGCGCCGACGTCGACCGGGTGCTGACCCAGATCCGGCGGCGGCTCGCGGCAAACCCGGTCCTGCTCACCGCCGTCGCCGGTCAGGGCGGCCGCGAAGCCCGGGTACGGGCGCTCCGCCTCGACGCCGAGCCGTTGGTGGAGGCGGTCGCGGAGGTCGACGACGCGGTGGCGGCGCGCTGGCTGACCGGCGAGCCGGCCCGCGTCCGCGACGTGCGCCGCGCGATCCGGCACGCGGTGCGCCGCGCCGAACTCGTCCCGGTGGCGTGCGGCTCGGCGATCACCGGTGCCGGGGTGCGGCAGCTGTGCCACCTCCTCGCCGAGCTGCTGCCCCGCGGCGAGGAACGGCCCGGTCCGCTGGCCGGCACGGTCTTCGCCGTCGACCGCGACGGCCACGGCCGGCGGGCCTGGCTGCGGTTGTGGTCCGGGCGGCTGCGGGTGCGCGACCGGGTGCAGCTCGCCGGCGCCCGGCCGCAGACGGTGACCCAGATCGCCGTCACCGAGCCCGCCGGCGTCCTGGTGCGCCCGTCGGCGTCCGCCGGGCAGATCGCGGCCGTGCGCGGCCTGTCGGCCCGGGTCGGCCAGCACGTCGGCGACCCGCCGCGGCGGCACGCCTACCGCTTCCCGCCGGCGACCAGGCAGGCGCTCGTCGAGCCCGTCGAGCCCGCACAGCGCCTGGCGATGTTCGCCGGCCTCACCGAGCTGGCCGACGAGGATCCGCTTGTCGACCTGCGGCTCGACGAGCGGCAGGAGCAGGCGGTGGTCCGGCTGCACGGCGAGGTCCAGAAGGAGGTGCTCGCCGCGCTGCTCGAGGACCGGTACGGCGTCCGGGTGCGGTTCTCCGGCACCCTGACGGCCTGCATCGAGCGGGTCGCCGGCACCGGAGCCGCCGAGGACCGGGTGAACCAGCGCGGCAACCCGTACCTGGCCGGCGTCGGGCTGCGCATCGACGCGGCCCCGGTCGGGCACGGTATCGAGTTCCGAGCGGGCATCGAGCCCGGCCGGCTGCCGCCGGCGTTCGTCGCGGCCACGGAGGAGGGCGTGCGGGCCGCGCTGCGGCAGGGCCGGCACGGCTGGCCGGTCACCGACTGCACGGTCACCATGACGTCCTCGCAGTACTGGCCGCGGCAGAGCAGGCCACACCAGAAGTTCGACAAGTCGATCTCGTCCGTGGCGGCGGACTTCCGCAACCTGGCCCCGGTGGTGGTGGCCGCGGCGCTGCGCGAGGCCGGCAGCCGGGTATGCCAGCCGATCGAGCGGTTCGACGTCAACTTCCCGCACCACACGGTGGACACGGTGATGGCGCTGCTCGGCCGGCTGGGCGCGGTGGTCCACGACACCGCAGCCGCGGGCGGGTACCTCGAGGTGAGCGGCGTCCTGCCGTCCTCGCGGATACCGCAGGTCAACGCCGCCCTGCCGGACCTCACCGGCGGCGAGGCCGTGCTGAGCACCCGCTTCGACCACTACGCGGCGATCACCGGCGAGGACCCGCCGGCGCTGCCCCGCCGCGGGCCGGATCCGGAGGACCGGGAGGCGTGGTTCCGCGCGGTGCCCCGGTAGGCCGGGTCAGCCGGCGTACTGCTCGACCAGGCCGGCCAGGATGCCGCGGGCCTGGTTCAGGTGGTCGATCTGGTGCTCGATCCGGCCCAGTTCCGAGCGCAGCCGCTCGGCCAGCCACGGCGCGGGCGACTTCGAGCTGGTCGCCCTCGGGCGCATCCTGCTCGGCAACCCGGCCTGGGTGACCCTCGCCGCGACCGGCCGGCTCGACGAGATCCACGACTACCGCAAGGCCGACGAGGACACCTACTTCTGAGCCCCCGTCAGTAGCCGATGGCCTCGCGCAGCAGCAGGACGATGCCGCGCCCGGGCTGGGTCTCGGCGTTGAGGACGAGCAGGCGGTTGACCGCGCTCGGCCGGCCGTAGACCTCCTGGGCGCGGGCCGACTCGAGCGGCAGGGCGTGCTCCTCGAGCCGGCGCATGGCGGTGTCCAGGTCGGGCACCACCTTCTGCGCCCCGACCACCCAGATCGCCGTCCCGGCGCCGCCGCCGGCGGCCGGCAACTGGCTGCCGCTGCCCGAGGCGATGACGAGCGAGCCGGTCTCGGTGACCGCCGTGACGCTGGCGACGAAGACGTCCGGGGTGGCCACCAGCCGGCGGATCCGGCCGGACTCGGTGGCGCGGTCCATCCTCAGCACCTGCGGCCGGAGGGCCTGACAGCGGTCGCCCGCCTCGATGTCCGCCTCGATGCCGGAGAGCCGAAGGGTCTCGCTGGCCCCGGTGAACACGCTCGCGCCCGCCGGGATCAGGTCCCTGACCCGGGCGCGGGCCGCCGCGGCGTCGTCGAGCAGTTCGGCGGTGAAACCGTTGGCCCGCAGCGCCGCGACCGCCCGGTCCAGCCGCTCGGCGGACGCCGGCGCGGCGAAGTCACCGGCCGCCCCGGTGCCGGGCGCCGAGCCCGCCAGCGGGGTGCTGTCGTGGTCGCGCATCATCGCCGCGTCGGTGAACTCGCCGCGCAGCGCCTCGATCTCGACGCGGTCGGCGATCTCCTGGAAGTCGTTCATGCGGGGCTTCCTGTCCTGTGGGTGAATTGCTGGTCTTCACCGGTACGACAAGGCAGCCCCGCCGAATGTGAGGTGCGGCCGCGGACCTCACAATCCGCGGCGCTGATCTGTCGTACTGGAGAAGGCACGCGAACGAGGAGGCCGGAGGGGCGTATGGGTACCCCGTCGGAACGGGACAGCGAACTGGGCGCGATCATGGGCGAGCGGCGGCAACTGCTCAACCTCGCGTACCGGCTGCTCGGCTCGCTGGCCGACGCGGAGGACGTCGTGCAGGAGACCTACACCCGCTGGTACGCGATGTCACGGGCGGAGCAGGAGTCCATCGGGTCCCCGGGCGCCTGGCTGACGACGGTGGCCAGCCGCCTCTGCCTGAACCTGCTCGGCTCGGCGCGCGCCCGGCGCGAGGTCTACGTCGGCGAGTGGATCCCGGAGCCGCTGCCCGCCCCGGCCGAATGGCACGCCGGCGCGGCGGGTGGTGCCGGCGTGGACCCCGCCGACCGGATCACCCTCGACGAGTCGGTGACCATGGCCCTGCTGGTGGTGTTCGAGTCGATGACCCCGGCCGAGCGCGTCGCGTTCGTGCTGCACGACGTCTTCCGATACCCGTTCGCCGAGGTGTCCGAGATCGTCGGCCGCAGCCCGGCGGCGTGTCGTCAGCTGGCGTCCTCGGCCCGCCGCCGCGTCGCCGCCGCGCGGGCCGAGACGAGCCCGGACCCGGCCCGGCAGGCGAGCGTCGTCCGGCGCTTCAAGGCGGCCTGGGAGGCGCAGGACATCGAGGCCCTGATCGGCCTGCTCGACCCGGACGCCGTCGCGGTCTCCGACGGCGGCGGCCGCGTCATCGCGCACCTGCTGCCGATCGAGGGCGCCGAGCGGATCGCCCGCCTCTACGAGACGATCGCGCGGCTCGCGCCGCCCCGGAGGATCCTCGAGCGTACGGTCAACGGGCTGCCCGGCCTGGTGTTCGAGTCCGAGGGCCGGACCGACACGGTGTTCGCCTTCGAGATCTCCGACAACGACCGGATCACGCACATCTGGGCGGTGCGCAACCCGGACAAGCTCCGCACCTGGCGGGTTTCCTGACCGCCGGGGGATCAGTCGCCGTACTTGGCGAACGGGACCGTCCAGTCGCCGAGCCCGTTCCAGATCGCGAGCGGCCTCGGGCTGTGCTTGACGTCGACGATGTCGCCGATGTGGAAGTTCTGGTAGACCCACTTGGCGTCGGCCGTGCTGAGGTTGACGCAGCCGTGCGACAGGTTGGCCCGGCCCAGCGAGCGGTTCCACGGTGCGGCGTGCAGGAACTCGCCGGAGTTGCTGATGCGCGTGCAGTATTCGATGTCCTCGGCCCCGTAGAAGTTCGGGTCCTTGGGGTCGGTGATGCCGTAGCTGGCGGAGCTCATGCTGTGCACCCGCTCCTTGGAGAGCACGACGTGGGGGCCGCCGGTCGTCCAGTAGCTGATCTTCTCGCCGTTCTGGCCGGTGGTGGAGCCGCCCTTGCCGAGGCTGCTGCGCATGGTGCGCACGAGCTTGCCGTCGATGTAGACCTTCGTCAGGTGCGAACGGTTGTCGCTGATCGCGACCAGTTGACGCTCGACCTTGAAGTGGGTCGACGCGTTCTTCGCCCCGTACACCGTCTTGCCGAGCTTGACGCCGAACGCGTCGACCTTGACCTTGACGGTCGTGCCGGCGGTCCAGTATTTCTCCGGCCGCCAGTGCACGGTCCTGCTGTTGGACCAGTAGAACTTGCCCTCGACGGCGGGCGAGGTGGTGATCTCGATGGCCTTCTCGGCCGCGGCCTTGTTGACGGACCGGCTGAACGCGATGATCACCGGCTGCCCGGCGCCGTAGGCGTGGCCGGTCTTGAGGGAGCTCATCCCGTTTGCCTGGAAGGTGATCCTCGCCAGGTTGTCCGGCTTGACCGTGCTGAAGGTGGAGGTGTGCTCGCTGGCCGTGCCGAGGCTGTCGGTGGCGGTCGTGACCACCTCGTAGGTCTTGCCGTAGGCGAGGTCGTCGGTCGAGCGCCAGGTCCCGTCGGCCTGCACGGAGCCGGCGATCTTCGTCTTGCCGCTGGTGACGGTCACCGACTGCAGCTTGCCGCCCGCGGCCGCGACGACGATCGGCTTCGCCGGCGACACGCCCTTGGCCCCGCTCTCCGGCGTCACGGTCAGCTGAACCGGCGCGGCGGCGGGACCATCGTTCGCCACCGGCTCGACCCAGGCGGTGGCGCCGCTCGCCGAACCGTGGGACGAGCACCCGGCGGCCATCGCGGCCGTGGCCACGCCGAGTGCGCCGATGATGACCTTGCGTCGCTGAATCATTGCTCTCACAATCGAGGGGTCCCGGTCGGCGCCATCCGTGGCCGTACCAGACAAGACGCGGCTGAGGCTCGAAATGTTGCCTGTCAAGTCGATCGAACAATGGCGGTGTGTTTTGGAGGAGGCCATCCTGACAGATCTGGATCTCATCCGGTATCCCGCATCGATCTCCAACTGGATCCGACGACCGGTCTGAGACCCTACTGTCAGTGACATCCACTACAGAGCCGGGCGGTCACCACGGCCGGATCGAGGTCCCACAGCACGATGCGGGGGTCCGGGCCGGCCGACGCCAGCACGTCCCGCCCGCCCGGTGCGAACGCGACGGCGTTGACCGGACCGGTGTGCCCGGCGAGCGCGGCCACCGGCCGTCCGCCGTCGATCCGCCACACGGTGACCAGGCTGTCGCTGCCGGCCACGGCCAGCGACCTCCCGTCCGTGCTGATCGCCACGGACCTGCTCGCGCCGTGGCTGTGCAGGGTGCCGGTCCGGGTCCGGTCCGCGCTGTTCCACAGCACGACGTCGCCGGCGGCGTCGCCGGTCACCAGCAGCGGTCCGCGGGTGCTGAACGTCACGGACTTGATCGCGGTTCCGCCGTCGACGAGCGGCCCGAGCGGGCGGTCGTGGCCGACGTCCCAGATCGCCACCCGGCCGTCCGCGCCGCCCGAGGCGACGAGTTGTCCGGTTCCGTCGAAGGCGACGGCGTTCACCGGACCGCGATGGCCGACGGGCAGTACCCGGGCGGCGGCACCGCCGGCGAGGTCGGTGAGCATCACCCGGTGATCCCGCCCGCCGGACACGACGAGGCGGCCCGATGGATCGACCGAGAGGCCGGCGACGGCGCCCCGGTGCGTGGCCAGCGTCCGGGTCGCCGTACCCGTGCCGGCGTCCCACAGCGTGATGACGCCGCCGAGGTCGCCGGCGACCAGCGTCCCGTCCGGCCGGAAGGCCAGCGCGGTCACCGGGGTACGCGTCTCGATCACCCGCCGCGCTCGCCCGTCGCGATTCCACAGCACGATGGTGCTGTCCGATCCGCCGGTGGCGAGCAGATCGCCGTCCGCGCTGAACGCGAGGGCGTCCGGCGGGCGGGTGTGACCGGTGAAGGACGGTGTCGCCTTTCGCCAGAGGCTGACGCTCTCGTCGCCGACGGCGGCGAGCCGCTCGCCGTCCGGGCTCAGCGCGGCGGCGAAGAACGGCTCGGTGCGGCTGGCGACGGCCGTCAGGTACCCGCCGCCGGGCGCCGACCACCAGCGGATGCTGCCGTCGGCGCCGGCCGAGAGCAGGCGCGTCCCGTCGGCGGTGAACTCGACGTGGCGCACCGGCGAGACGTGCCGGCGCAGGAAGGCCGGCGCGGCGTCGCCGGTCAGGTCCCTGAGCGCGACCTGCTGATCGTCGCCGCCGCTGGCGAGCGTGTGCCCGTCCCGGCTGAGCGCCACGGTGAGAACGGCGCCGTCGTGGTCGCGGAACAGCCGGTTGCCGCCCCGCACCCGGTCGGCCAGCAGCACCCCGGTTGCGCCGGCCACCGCGAGCAGGTCCGCGGTCCCGCTGAACGCCACGTCGTGGACCTCGCCCACCCGGCGGGGCGGCCGGGCGATCTCGCGCCACCGCGCGGTGTCCCACACGGTGACGGTGCCGTCCTGTGACCCGGCGGCCAGCACGGCGCCGTCGGCGCTGAAGGTGACGGCGTTGACCCGCCCGTGCGGCACCGGCAGCACGCGGACGACCGTCCGGGTCCGCACGTCCCACAGGACGATCTGCCGGTCCTCGCCGGCCGAGGCGAGCAGCGGATGCCCCGGCTGGAACGCGAGGGCGCGCACGCCGCCGCCGTCGCGGTCCAGCGGCACCGCCCGCGCCCCGTCGGACACGCCGCGCAGCAGCACCGTCCCGTCGTCCCCGGCCGAGGCGAGCAGGCCGCCGCCGTCGTCGAACGCGACCGCGCGCACCTGCCCGCGGTGCTCCCGGAAGACCTCCCGGGCCGGCTTGTACGCGGCGGTGCTGAGCAGCGCGCCGCGAGCCTCCGCGGTGTCCGCCGTGCGGTACGCGGACACCGCCAGGTCGCCGGCCTCGTCCGGCGACGACGCGCTCAGATCCTGCGCCGCGACCGCGAGCTGGCGCGACCGGGCGATCTCCCGCTCCCGGAGCGCCGATCTGCGCTGCACCACCGCGACGAGGCGACGACCGCGCAGACCAGGAGCAGGGCGGCGAGCGACTGGGCGAGCAGCTTCATCCGGCGGCCTGCCGTAGCGCGACTCCGTGCGCCGCCGCCTCCGCCTCGGCGCCGGCCCGCACGAACTGCCGCTCCACCGCGCTCGAGGAGACGACCCAGTCGGCGCGCCCGGCGAGGTCGCGCACCGCGGCCAGTTGCACGCCGCGGTACAGCGCACCGGGGTCGCGCCCCACCGCCTCCCACGCCCCGGCGGCGATCGTGAGCTGGCGGTGCACGCGCAGCGCCTGCCGGTCCTCGGCGATCCACCGCTGGAGCCGGGGCCAGGCCCGGGCGACGGCCTCGTGCCCGAGCTCGACGCTATCGTCGGTGACGACCACGAGGCGCGCGGTGGCCAGCCGGTCCAGCACCCGGGCGGTCTCGGCCGACCGGCCCATGCCGAGCACCTCGGAGAGGGCGGCGCGGCGGCGCACGTCGCAGGCGTCGTCGTTGAGCTGCACGAGGCGCAGCAGGAGGCTGCGGGCCACCGACCGGCCCTCGGCGGTGAGCTCGGCGAAGGCCCGCTCGGCGGTGGCCGCGATCGCGCCGTGCACCCCGCCGCTGGCCTGGTAGCCGGCGAGCGTCAGCCGGTTCTTCTCCCGCCGGTGCCAGGTCTCCAGCAGGGCGTGTGAGAGCAGGGGCAGCGCGCCCGGCTGGCCCCGCACGTCCGCCAGCGCGGCGGCGACCATGTCGTTGTCGACCCTCAGCCCGTGCCGGGCGGCGGGGCCCTCGATCGCCTGCCGCAGCTCGTCCGCCTGCATCGGGCCGACCAGGAACTGCGCGTCGCGCAGCGCGAGCACCAACCCGGGGAACTCGGCGCAGTGCCCGAGGAAGTCGGCGCGGGCGGCGACGACGACGCGGGTGGACTCCGCCGCCGCGACGAGCGCCTCGACGAACGCGCGCCGCTCGCCGGCGTCGTCGCACATGGTGAAGACCTCCTCGATGGACGACTTGCCGCTCCCGGACGGTCCGAACAGGACGATCAGCCGCTGCCGGCCGAGCCGGTCGACCAGTTCGGCGACGAGCGACTCCCGGCCGAAGAACCGGTCCGCGTCCGCCGGCTGGAACGCGGCCAGCCCGAGGTACGGCGACGGCCGGTCCTCGCACCCGTCCTCGTGCGCCGCGGCGACCTCGCGCCACCGCCGCTCCCGCTCGACCGGATCTCCGTCGCAGGCCCGTACGTATGCCAGCGTCACCGCGAGCGACGGCAACTGCAGCGCGCCGGCGGCCTCGGACAGCGCCGTGGCCGAGTAGTGAGCCTGCCGGGCCAGCTGCCGGTAGCTGGGCGACCCGGCCTTCTCGCGCAGGTGCCGCAGGTCGAAGGCGAACCGGGGGAGTGGCCCGGCCTCCGGGTCGATGGGTCGTTCCGGTCGTCCCACGCCGCGTCCCCCATTGATCAGACTTGATTGTCCAGCGCGCGAATCGCCTGCTGGTCAACTCCCCGGCCGGTACATCTTTCCTCGTCGATTGATGTATCACCGAGGGAGCCCTGGCAAATGACTAGACGTAGACGGTGGGCCGCGGGGTTGGCGGCTGTGCTGACCGCGACAGCCGTCGCCGCGGTGGCGCACCCGCCGGTGGCGGCGGCTGCCGACGACCTGATCCACGGCCGCGACGGCGCCGCGTTCGCGCTGACCCCCGACTGGGGCCTGGAGTCCTATGCGGAGGCGCTGCAGGCCGAGCTCGGCACCCGGCGGTCGGTGACCGCCGTGCTGGACGCGGCGAACCGGTCGACGACGCAGTGCAACACCGCCCAGCGCGGCGCGCTTCCGGAGTACTACGACCGGACCGACTACCCGCTTCCCGCCGGCCAGATCCTGACCAGCAGCGACTCGTTCTGCTGGGATCCCGGCGACAGCAAGGTCGCGTACTGGGTGCCGCAGGGGCTGACCGGGTCGTCCGACGCCGACGACGACGGGCTCTGGGGCGACAAGCGGTTCATCGCCGTGAGCTGGCACTACGACAAGACCAAGGCCGGCACGTCGATGGACAAGGGCGTGCGGATCTCGCTGGTGGACCGGGCGACGGGCAGGTACCGGCACGTGCTGCTGGTCCAGCCGACCCGGACGGCGACGCCGAACTTCACCGCGGTGCCGATCCACGCGGGCGGCCTCGCCTGGCTCGGGCACTACCTGTACGTCGCGGACACCAGCAGCGGGATGCGGGTGTTCGACATGGACCGCGTCCTCGAGGTCGACGCGGGCGAGGACGCCATCGGCCGGCAGGGCGGCGCCTACTACGCCTACACGTACCAGTACGTGGTGCCGCAGGTGGCCACGTACAAGCAGGCCACGGTGATCTCGGAGTCGCCGTGCGTGCCGCAGAAGAACGCGATGTGCTTCTCGTCGCTCTCCCTGGACCGCAGCACCACCCCGGACACGCTTGTTGCCGGCGAGTACCGCGACGGACGCAGCACGGACGCGTCGATCGACGGGGGGCGCGTCGTGCGCTATCCGGTGGCGGCCGACACCCGCAAGCTCGTGCTCGCCTCCGGCAGGGCGGTGCCCCGGGACGCGGTGACCGTGCCGAAGAGCAACGTGCAGGGCGTGCAGACCTGGAAGGACCGCTACTACCTCGGGCGAAGCTCGGCGTACAAGCACAGCTTCATGTACTCCGGCCTTCCGAACGGGACGGCGCCCGCGAAGAGCTGGGCCATCGGCGGCGAGGACCTCTATCACGAGCACGGTGCCGGGATCACCGCCGGGAAGCTCTGGTCCGTGACCGAACACGCCTACGACGACGAGACCGGCGCCTTCATCGACCGGCGCGCGGTGTTCGCGGTGCCGCTGACCGACATCGGCTGACCCATGCCGCGGCCGTTTTACCAAGGAGGATTTGTGCGCAAAGAACGCTCCGCGCTGGCGGCGATGATCGGGGTGGTCGCCGCATTGGCGCTGCCCAACCCCGCCATGGCGGCGGGTTTTGAATGGGACTACGCGGTCGCGGGCAGCGTGCCGGACGGCCTGCCCTGCGCCGCCATCACCGGCGCGAAGATCTGCTACCAGCACGACGGCGACAGGTGGTGGGTCAAGGATACCTCGGAGGACCACGCCTCGGCCGTCGCGAGCTGGCAGAACAGGCGCAACGGCGCGCTCTACCGCGAGGGCGGCTGCCGGAACTCCATGGGCGTCGGCACCTGGGCGTGATGGCCCTCAAGCGCAGGCCGGCTGGTGCAAGGCAACCTACGGCTTGACGGTCGCCTGCTATGCCGACTACGACAGGGGCGACCAGGTCAAGTTCGCCGTGCTCGTGTACGACGGCAGCACCCTGAAGCGCGACAGCGGCTGGTCCAGCTGGATCGGCGTCGGGGCCTGACGGGCCTCGGCGGTGCGCCCGGGCCGTTCGGCTCGGGCGCCCCGCTCGTCATTCGCGGAAAGCCCGTATCGGCGGTGCCCCTCGTGATGTTCTCGAAGGTGGAGGCGTCGACGACGACGCCGAACGGGGGAGCACCATGAAACGCACCATCATCGCGGCTCTCGCCGTGGTCTCCGCGATCGCGGCTTCCGCACCGGCCGCGCCGGCCTCGGCGGCCACCGTCCCGGCCGGCCCGGCGGTCAGGATCGCCCTCGAACGGGCGGGCGGTTTCATCGGCGGTCACGACACGTTCGTGGTCGACCGCTCGACCGCCGGCGGCCACCAGGCGCTGCGGCTGGCCGGAAGCCGCAAATTCCTCCGGCTGCGCGGCTCGTACCAGCCGGCGAACCCCTGCTGCGACAGGTATTCCTACGTCGTCACCGTCTCCTACCTGCACGGCCCGCGAAAGACGGTCTCGACCGTGCAGGGCGCCGACGCCCCGCGCATTCTGTGGGACGTCATCGCGGAGACCGAGCGGGTGGGTGCCGGCCCGCCCGCCGCCGCACGGCCCCGGGCGGTTCAGCCGGTCAGGAGGTTTTGAGGCCGCCGCCGCGGGGCGTCGCCCGTCGAAGATACGGGGTCTTGGCCGGCCGCCGGCCCGGGCGGGGAAGGGCGACGACGCCGGCGATGCCGTGGCCCCGTGAGATGGCGGGCCGGCGGTGTGACTGCCTCGCCGCCGGCCGCTGAGGAACGTGAGGCGGCAGCGCGAGGGCGAGCCGCGGCGCGGGGCCGGCCAGCAGCTCGAGCAGCTGCGGCGCCGGCAGCGGCTTGGCGAACAGGTAGCCCTGGCCGATGTTGCAGCCCAGCAGCTGCAGTTCCGTCGCCTGCCCCTGCGTCTCGATGCCCTCGGCGATGGTCGTCAGGTGCAGCACGTGGCTGAGCTGCAGGATCGCGTCGGCGATGGCCGCGCCCTCGGGCGTGCCGTTCAGCTCCGCCACGAAGCTGCGGTCGATCTTGAGGATGTCCACCGGGAGCCGGGTCAGGTAGTGCAGCGACGAGTAGCCGGTGCCGAAGTCGTCGATGGCCACCCGGATGCCGTGCTCGCGGAGCTCGTTCAGCATGGCGATGCCGGCGCTCTCGTACACCAGCGCCGACTCGGTGATCTCCAGGACCAGCCGGTGCGGCGCGAGGCCCGTGCGGGCCAGCACCCCGAGCACATCCTGTACGAGCGTCGGCTCCTGCAGCTGCCGCGGTGACAGGTTGACGCTGGCGTACAGGTCGTCCCACTGCGTGACCTGGCGGCACGCCGTCTCCAGCACGAACAGGCCGATCTCGGTGATCACGCCGGTGCGCTCGGCGACCGGGATGAAATGGACCGGCGACACCAGGCCCAGCCGCGGGTGCTGCCAGCGGACCAGCGCCTCGACACCGAGCGCGCGGCCGTCCGTCAGGTCCACCAGCGGCTGGTAGAGCACGTGCAGTTCGTCGCGCCCGAGCGCGCCCGCCAGGTCCTCGGCGAGCTGGGCGTCCGCCGCGCGCTGGTCGGTCGTGGTCGGGTCGTATCCCTTGGCGCCGTGGGTGCCCAGCCGCTTGGCCTGGTACATGGCGACGTCGGCGCGGCGCAGCAGCTCCTTCGGGGTGTCGCCGTCCCGGCCGGTGGCCACGCCGATGCTGGCCCGCACGGTGACGGCGTCGTCGCCCAGGCGCACCGGCGTCGCGGCCGCCTCGGCCAGGATCCGCCGCGCGATGGCGAGCGCGCTCGCCTCGTCGGGCACGTCGGTGATCAGCACGACGAACTCGTCGCCGCCGATGCGGGCCGCCACGTCGCCAGGCCGGATGCCGGCGGACAGGATCCGCGCGAACTCGCCCAGCATCGCGTCGCCGGCCGCGTACCCGTGTGCGTCGTTGACCAGCTTGAAGTCGTCCAGGTCGATGAGCAGCAGCGCGACGTCCGGCCGCCGGCCGACCAGGTCGGCGAGGTGGGCGTCCAGCCCGGCGCGGTTGGCCAGGCCGGTGAGCGGGTCGTGCAGGGCCATCTGCTCGAGTTCCAGCTCGCGCTCGCGCAGCCGCGTCTCGACCTGCCGGCGGAGCCTGATGTCGCCGCGCAGCGCGGCGGCCGCGGCGTCGACCTTGCCCATCGCCCGGTTGCGGGCGTTCGCGAGCAGGCCGGTGAGCACGGTGAGCAGCAGGGTGATCGTCATCGTCACCGCGAACCTGGTGCGGACGACGCCGCGGTCGGTCTCGTGCAGCAGTTGGTCGGTGGGGCGCACCTCAAGGGTCCAGGCGCGCGGGCCGGCGGCGATGTGCGCGACCCGGTCCAGCGCCCGGGGGTAGTCCCGCGCCGTGACGCCGGAGAAGTCGGCGATCTTCTGCGCGAGGGCATCCTCCGGGTCGCCGAGAGTGGCGGTCACGGCGCCGTGCGCCTGTGCCTGCAGCGACTCGGTCAGCAGCTCACCGCCGTGCACGCCCATGGTGAGCCAGCCGCTGAGCGCGCCGCCGATGCGATACACGGGCACCGCGAACCGGAACGAGAGCTGCTGCCTGACCTCCGGCAGGTCACGGTCCTTGAGCAGCACGTACGCCCGGCTGACCGCCAGGGCGCCGGTGTATTGCGAGTCCCGGAGGACCTCGGCGGCCTCGGGCGCGGCGGCCAGGTCCCGGCCGGCCGGCACTGGCACGCCGTCGAAGGAAGAGGTGAGGATCGTGAACGCGTGCTCGCCGTTCCCGACCGGCTTCAGCTTGAGGTCACTCGCGCCCTGCCGGCGCCAGTGGCCCTGCAGGGCGGCGACGCCGCCGTCGTGAGCGCCCGCCACCAGCTCGAGGGAGGTGGCGCCGGGCAGGCGCCGCCGGTTGCCGACCTTGTCGGCGATCCGGGCGAAGTCGGCGGCGGTGAGCTCGCTCTGCGCCTCCAGGGCGATCGCCACGTCGGAGAGGGTGTCGCCGTAGCGCTGGATCTCGGTGTTGATGGTCCGGCTGAGGTCGCCGGCGTACCGGTCCATGAGCTGGGCCGCGTAGCGCTGCTCGGCGACGTACGCCTGGCGGGTGGCGACACCGGACGCGATGGTGCCGGTGAACGCGACCACGACGACGAGAACGATGCTGGACAGGCGACGCCGCTTCGGTCGCAGGTACTGGCTCTGCATGCCTACCTTATCGGTAGGTCTCGCGGGGCTGTAAAGGTTCCAGCCGCGGCCGGAAAGCGGACAAAGACTTATAAACCAGACTCCGAGCCCACGACCCGGAGTTGCCCGCCACATCAAACGGGGAGTTTGCTGCGGTGGTGAGTGAGCACCGGATCGAGGGCCGTATCGCGGGGCCGGGCCCGACGCTGCCGGGTGAGGCGAGAGGTGACGCGATGAAGGCTCAGCGCCGGGGCATCACGGAGCAGGCGGTCGCCAGCTTCGCGGGTACCCTCGATCCGCGGCTGCGTGAACTGCTCACCGGGCTGACCGGCGGGCTGCACCAGATCGTGCGGCAGCTTCGCCCGACCCTGGCGGAGTGGGAGGCGCTCGTCGCGTTTCTCACCGAGGTCGGGCAGCGCAGCGACGACAAGCGGCAGGAGTTCATTCTGCTCTCCGACGTGCTGGGCATCTCGTCGCTGGTCGAGGAGGTCAACGGGCACGCCGGGGGCACGCCGGGGACCGTGCTGGGCCCGTTCCACGTGAGGGCGTCGCCGCCCCGCGCGCTGGGCGACTCCATCGACGAGACGGGCCGGGCCGATCTCGCGGAGGTCCGGGGCCGGGTGTCGAGCGTCGACGGCACGCCGCTCGCGAACGCGGTGGTCGACGTCTGGCAGAGCGACGACAACGGCTACTACGACGTCCAGCAGCCCGGCCGGCAACCCGAGGGGAACGGGCGCGGTCTCTTCCGTACGGATGAGGACGGGTCGTTCTGGTTCCGGACGGTGGTGCCCAGCGAGTATCCGGTGCCAACCGACGGGCCGGTGGGAAGGCTGCTCGCGGCGAGCCGCCGGCACGCCTACCGGCCGGCACACATCCACGTCATCTGCCGCGCTCCCGGTCATGAGGCGCTTACCACCCACCTGTTCGTGGCCGGCAGCCCCTACCTGGACAGCGATGCCGTCTTCGCGGTCAACGAGGATCTCATCGTGGAATTCACCGAGGCGACCCCGGACGCGCCGCGCCGCGCCGCGGTCGACCTGGTCCTGGTGCCCGACGCCACCGGCGGGGATTCCTGACGTCCGCGGCTCCTGCGGGCCGGGCGGCTCGTCCGTCCATCGTGGTACGGTCGGATCGTCGATTTGTCCCTCCGACGGTGGAGATGGTGGCAATGTCGCCAGACGCAATGAAGCTGGAGAAGGCGCCCGTCGTCCAGACCGGAATGCTCATGCGCAAGCCGGTGGACGAGGTTTTCGAGGCCTTCGTCAATCCCGGGATCACCACGAAGTTCTGGTTCACCGACAGCACGGGCCCGCTCGAGCCGGGCGCCGAGGTGCGGTGGACGTGGTCGTTCTACAACGTTTCCACGCCGGTGCGGGTGCACGAGTTCGACAAGAACGCCCGGCTCGTCATCGAGTGGGGCGAGCGCCCCGCCTCGACGACGTTCACCGTCACGTTCACGCCCAAGGGCGAGGACGCGACGTATGTCGAGATCACGGAGAGCGGCTTCGGCGGCGAGACCGGCGACGACGTCGTGGCGTGGGCGCTGGGATCGATGGGCGGATTCACCCAGGCGCTCGCCGCGTTCAAGGCGTACCTCGACCACGGCATCGTCGTCCGGATCGTCGCCGACCGGTTCCCCGACGGCAGGCACACCTGACCGGGGAGCCGGTCGTCAGTGGTTGTAGGGCATGACGGGGAACCAGCCGCCGGAGAAGTTCGACGGCACCCGCAGGTCCCAGTAGACGACCGTGAAGGTGCCCAGCGCGAGCAGCAGCCCGCCGGTGACGATCGCCGTCGCCCGCGGGCTGCGGGCCAGCCAGCCGATGAAACGGCCGCGGGTGACCAGGAGCAGCGCGACGAACAGCACCGAGACCACCAGGACGTTGCCGAGCGACTGCAGCACGAAGGCCAGCGCGCCGTAGATCGGGTTGCCTTCGTCCACGGCCCACTGGAACAACTTCTTGAACAGGGGATACGGGCGCCCGATCAGGAACCCGCCGATCAGGGCGCCCAGCGTCACGACCCGCGCCGCGGGGTGGTACCGGAACACGTCGGGCAGCGCGCCGAGGGCGGCCAGGCCCAGGTAGATCATGGTCAGCCCGATGATGCCGAAGACGACTGACGACTGGATGAGCCGTACCGGAACGGTGCCGATCGAATCGGTCGACAACTGCGGCAGGCGGTCGCCGAGCAGCACCCCGGCGAATCCGTAGCAGGCCGACACCGTCACCATTCCCGAGATCAGCAGCCCTAGCGGGCGCAGCAGGAAACGCCAGCCCCTGGGCGGGCCGGCGGCGTCGGCGAGCTGCAACTGGTTCATCGGGCCGAGCGCCGCCGCCATGGCGATGTTGCAGGCCGTGAACGTGCCGGCGAACCCGGAGACGAACGCGAACACCAGCCCGGCCGCCGTGCCGGCGACGGCGTCGTGTTTCGCGTCGCCGCCGAGCGCGGTGTTCGCCACGTTGTCGCCGATCACGGAATCGACCAACTCGAACGACCACAGCAACGCCATCAGCAGACCCGCGGCGACGCTGCCCGCAACGATCCACAATGTACTGACGGAGCGTTCTTCCCGCGTGTGGGTGGTCAGGGACATGGGTCCTCCTCAGGCCTGCGCGTGGGGATGTGCCGTGTTCAGCTTCTCCCGCGACGCGCGGGGCCGGTCCTTCGAGATTGCGGCTTCGATTCAGGAGGCCCGGGTCGCCCCTGCCGGCTCGCCCGATGCGGCCGGCGGCTCCGGGGCGGGCGTGCGGACCAGCAGGGAGAGCGCGGCGGCGACGACGGCCGCGCAACCCGCGCCGGCGAAGGCGACGGTGATGTCGCCGCCCGTGTGCTGCACGAGGTTGCCGGTGGCCGCGGTGCCGCCGGCGTAGCCGGCCCACATCAGCGTGCCGAGCCAGGCGAAGGCCTCGGTGCGGTACCGCGGCGGCGCCGCCTCGCCGAGGACCACCTGGTGCAGGGTGTCGCGCGGCCCGCCGACCAGGCCGACGGCGAAGATCAGCAGCGCGAACAGGATCAGCAGGCTCACCTGGCCGGCGAGCGCCAGCAGGACGGCGGACGCGAGGTGGAGGATCGCGAGCTGAGGCCCCGGCGCCCCGGTCCGCCTCCGGTTGCCGTGCCCGCTCCCACCAGCGCCACGATGAGGCTGGGCGGGGCGACCGTCAGGAGCGCGGAGACCAGCAGCGGGCCGCCGACGAAGAGGGACTCTCGGGGACGGCCAGGAGCTCCCGATAGGCGCGCATCTGGCCTCCTGTACGGATGGGGGCGACGACCCACCGCATCATCGCCCGGAGCGGTCGTCCGCGGGGGAGCCGTGATTGGATGGTGGGTGTGACGTTCACGGTGACCGACGTTCCCGGCAAGGAACGGTTCGAGGGGCGCGACGAGGCCGGTGCGCTCGTCGGCGTGCTCACCTATCAGCTGACCGGGACCATCGTCTGCTACACGCATACCAAGGTCGAACCCGCCTTCGAGGGCAGCGGGGCCGGGTCGGCGCTCGCCCGCGCGGCGATGGACGACGCCCGGGCCAAGGGCCGGACCGTGGTCCCGATCTGCCCGTTCGTCTCCGGCTGGCTGGAGCGGCACCCGGAGTACGAGGACCTCCTGGCCAGATCGACCCGGAAGATCAAATAGCGGCGTCCGGGCCGGTCCAGCCGATGTACCGCAGCACGGCCAGCACGCGGCGGTGGTCGTCGGTGTGGGCCGGCAGGTCCAGCTTCATGAAGATGCCGGTCACGTGCTTCTCCACGGAGCTGTTGGTGAGCACCAGGGCCTTGGCGATCGCCGCATTCGTGCGGCCCTGCGCCATCAGGGTCAGCACCTCGCGCTCGCGGGCGGTCAGTGCGGCGAGCGGGTCCCGGTTGCGGCCCGCGGCCATCACCTGGCCGACGACCTCCGGATCCAGCACGACACCGCCGCCGGCGATCCGGTCGAGCGCCGCCATGAAGTCACCGACGTCGGCCACCCGCTCCTTGAGCAGGTAGCCGATCCGTTCGCACCGTGGGGTGAAGAGCCGCGCCGCGTGGCGCGGCTCCACGTACTGGGAGAAGACCAGCACGCCCGTGCCGGGATGGCTCGCGCGCAGCGCAAGCGCCGCGCGGATCCCCTCGTCGGTGAAGGTCGGCGGCATTCGGATGTCCACGATGGCCAGGTCGGGCCGGTGCTCGCCGACCGCCTCCATCAGCGTCGCGGCGTCCGCGGTCGCGGCGACCACCTCGTGTCCCCGGTCGCGCAGCAGGAAGGCGAGACCCTCCCGGAGCACGACGGCGTCCTCGGCGATCGCGATCCGCACCCTGAACCCCCTCGCCGGTCATGCGTGCAGCGGCAGCTCCACCACCACCTCGGTCGGCCCGCCCACCGGGCTGACCGAGGTCAGCCGGCCGTCGACCGTCCGGACCCGGTCCGTGAGGCCGGCCAGCCCGTGGCCGGGGCGGATCTCCGCGCCGCCGATCCCGTCGTCGGTCACCCGCAACAGCAGTTTGTCAGGGTGCAGGTGCGCCGTGACGGCCAGGTTCCGCGCCCTGCTGTGCCGGGTGGCGTTGGTGATCAGCTCGGCGACGCAGAAGTACGCGATGACCGCGATCGCCGGCGACGGGGCCCGCTCCGGAAGGCCCTGCGTACGCAGGGTCGCCGGGACGCCGCTGCGGGAGGTCAGCGACTCCAGCGCCACGTCGAGACCCTCGTCGAGCACGGACGGGTAGATGCCGCGGCTGAGGTCGCGCAGCTCGGCGATCGCCGCCTTCGCGTCGTGGTGCGCGCTGTCGACGAGGCGGCGCGCGCTCGCCAGCGCCTCCGGGTCGTCGCCGGCGAGCTTCACCCGGACCAGGCCGAGATTCATCGCCAGCGCGACGAGCCGGGCCTGGGCGCCGTCGTGCAGGTCCCGCTCGATGCCGCGGAGCATGGCGGTGGCGTCGTCAACGGCCCGGGTGCGGCTCTGTTCGAGGTCCCGCACCCGCCGGGCCACCTTGCCGGGGCCGAGCAGCAGCCGGGTCAGCAGCCGGTCCGGGTACTGCACGCCGTGGGTGAGCACCGGGGCGAGCACGAGCAGGGCCAGGCCGGCGAGGACGACAAGCACGGAACCCGCCGTCCCGGTGGTACCGGGCAGCCGGGCGGTCGGCGACTCCGGGCCGCCCTGGACGGCGCGCACCACGGCCCAGGACAGCGGGGACGTCAGCAGGTAGGCGCCGTACACCCAGATGCCCGCGGTGAGGGCGAACGCCGCCGCCGTGAACGGCAGGCGCAGCAGCGCGAACAGCACCGCACGCCAGCAGGTGGTGTCGGTGAAGGTCGTCCCGAGGAAGCCGATCACGCCGCGGGGCACCGAGCGGAACGGCCGGGGCCCGTCGACGGCCACCCCGAGCAGCGACGTCGCGAGCCGGCGCTGCACCGCGCCCAGCCCGCGGGCGCCGTGCAGACCGCCGGCCAGCAGGGGCACGCCGAACGGGGTGAGTGCGAGCGCGACGCCGCCGACCAGCGAGAACAGGGTCCACACGAAGCCGAGCACGGCGAGCGGGAGGGCGAGCACCGCGTACAGCAGTTCGGCCCGGCTCGCGGCCCGCAGCGGACCGGTCAGCAGGCCCCGCAGGAGGGCGCGGCCGGATGTCTCGCTCATGGTCGGGTGGGGTGCCTTCCTCCGAGCCCGCGGACCTTGCCCGAATCATGCCACGGCGGGGGTTAACCACAGGAAAAGTCGGTGGTTGGCACGGCAGCGGCCGCCATCGGCGATCGGAACGATGTGGACATGACCCACGCAGCTCCGCCGTCGATCGAGGTCGACGGTCTCCGTAAACGTTACGGCCGGAAGGTCGCCGTCGACGATCTGTCGTTCACGGTGAGGCCCGGCTCGGTCACCGGCTTTCTCGGCCCGAACGGCGCCGGCAAGTCGACCACGATGCGGCTCATTCTCGGGCTGGACCACGCGAACGCCGGCACGGCCCTGATCGGCGGCCGGCCCTACCGGGAGCTGCGCCGGCCGCTGTGCACGGTGGGCGCGCTGCTCGAGGCCAAGGCCGTACACAAGGGCCGCAGCGCGTATCACCACCTGCTGTGGCTGGCGCAGACGCAGGGCATCGGCGAGGGCCGGGTCCGGCAGGTGATCGACCAGGTCGGCCTCGCCGACGTGGCACACAGGCGTACCGGCGGCTTCTCGCTCGGCATGGGCCAGCGGGTCGGCATCGCGGCGGCGCTGCTCGGCGATCCGCAGGTGCTGCTGCTGGACGAGCCGGTGAACGGGCTGGACCCCGAGGGCGTCCTGTGGATCCGGAACCTGCTCAAGGACCTGGCCGCGCAGGGCCGGGCGGTGCTCGTCTCCAGCCACCTGATGAACGAGATGGCGGTGACCGCCGACCACCTGGTCGTCATCGGCCGGGGCCGGCTGATCTCGGACTGCTCGACCGGCGAGTTCATCCGCAGGTACGCCGCCGCGACGGTGCGGGTCCGCACCCGCGACGGGCGGCGCCTCGCCGAGCTTGTCGTCGGCGACGGCGGGGAGATCAGCGGCGAGGCCGAGGGCGCGTACATCGTCTCCGGGCTCGACGCCGACCGGATCGCCGAGCTTGCCTCGCCGGCGGGGGTGGTGCTCCACGAGTTGTCGCCGCAGCACGGCTCGCTCGAGGCGGCCTTCATGGAATTGACAAGGGAAAGCGTCGAGTACGGCGGCACCGCGCCGGACCGGAGCAGGGCATGACGACCATGCAGATCACCGGCTCCGCCGCGGCGGCCTTCGGCCGGACGCTGCGTGCCGAGTGGACGAAGCTGCGATCGGTGCGGTCCACGATCTGGTCCCTGGTCATCATGGCGGTGGTGACGGTCGGGTTCACCGCGATCGCCACCGGCTTCTACGCCGGCTCGTGGGACTCGATGGACGCGGCCGACCAGGCCCGGCTGCTGAGCGACCCGATCGGGCTGATCCTGCAGCCGGGGGCGTACTACGGGCAGATCGCGCTCTGCGTGCTCGGCGTCATGGTGGTCGCCGGCGAGTACTCGACCGGCACCATCTCCGCGAGCCTGCTGGCCGTCCCGGCCCGCACGCCCGTGCTGGCCGCCAAGGCGGCCGTGCTGGCCGCCGTGGTCTTCGTGGCCGGCGAGGTCATCGCGTTCGCGTCGTTCCTGCTCGGCAGCGGCATCGTGAGCAGGCGGGTCGACGTGTCGCTCGACCAGCCCGGCGTGCTGCGCGCGGTCCTCGGCCTCGGCCTGTACCTGCCGACGGTGGCGCTGCTGGCGCTGGCCGTCGGGGCGATCATCCGGCACGTCGCCGGCGCGATCACCGCGGTGCTGGCGATCGTGGTGGTGCTGCCCTCGCTCGCCTCGCTGCTGCCCGGGGACGCCGGCCGGTACGCGAGCACCCTCGCCCCCGGCGGCAGCGCCGGTCCGCTGCTGCTCTCCAGCGGCACCAACCCGGACGCGGTCCTCACCCCGTGGCAGGGCTTCGCGGTCGCCTGCGCCTGGTCGATCGCCCTGCTCGCCGTGGCCGCGATGCTGCTGCGCCGGCGGGACGCGTGACGGTGCGGGTGCTATCCCTGCGGCAGCGGGCCGGCGGGCAGCAGCCGGCGTACCAGCTTGCCGGTGGCGTTGCGCGGCAACTCGTCGAGGAAGACGACGTCGCGGGGCACCTTGTAGCGGGCCAGGTTCGCGCGTACGAAATCCTTGATCTCCTGCGGGTCCCGCGCCGCCTCGCCGGTGGGCACGACGAACGCGCGCAGCCGGGTGCCGAACTCGGCGTCGTCGACGCCGATGACGGCCGCCTCGACCACGTCGTCGCGCCCGGCCAACAGGTTCTCCACCTCGAGCGGGTAGACGTTCTCCCCGCCGGAGATGATCATGTCGTCGTCCCGGCCGTCGATGAAGAGCAGGCCCTCCGCGTCGAAGTGGCCGCGGTCGCCGGTGGCCAGGTAGCCGTCGATGACCTGCTTGCGCTGGCCGTCGGTGTAGCCCTCGAACGGGATGCCGGTGCGCACGAACACCCGCCCGATCTCGCCGGGCTCGGTGACGCGCCGGTCGCCGGCGTCGAAGAGGGCGACGTGGACGGTGACCGGGGGCCTGCCGACGGTTCCGGGCGCCCGCCGCGACTCGGCCGGCTTCGCCACCGAGGCGACGGCGACCTCGGTGGAGCCGTACACGTTGTGCACGACGTCGCCGAAGATGTCCTGGAAGCGGGTGGTCAGCTCGGGTGACAGCGGCGATCCGGCGACGAAGACGGTCCGCAGCGACGTGGTGTCGTACCTGCCGATCACGTCCGGTCCGAGCGACACGATCCGGGTGAGCATGGTGGGCACGGCGACCAGCATCTCGGCGCGGTGCTCGGCGATGAGCCGCAGGATGTGTTCGGCGTCGAAGCGGCGCATCAGCACGGCGTGGTTGGCCAGCGAGAGCCCGACGGTCCAGGCGCCGAATCCGGTGCTGTGGAACAGCGGCGACGCGATCACCGCGGCGCCCCGGCGGGGGAACGGGATCCGGTCCGCGATCAGGGCGCTGGCCAGCGGCGACACCTTGGTACGCGGCGCGCCCTTGGGCAGCCCCGTGGTGCCGCTGGTGAGGATGATGAACCCGCCGGGCCGCTCGGGCAGCGGCAGCGCCGTGGTGGGGTGCGCGGCGATCAGGTCGTCGATCGACGTGCCGGGGGAGCCCCAGGTGAGGTACCGGGTGACGGTGTCCGGCAGCCCGTCGACGACGTCGGCGAACTCGCTGTCGTGGAGCACCACCTGGACCTTCTCCCGGGCGGCCACCTCGATCAGCTGCTGTTTGGCGAGCCCGGTGTTCATCAGCGCGAGGCGCAGCCGGGCCCGGGCGGTGGCGCTGATCGCGAGCACCAGGCCGCGGTGGTCGCGGGCCAGCACCCCGACGACCGAGCGGTCCGGCAGGCCGAGACCGCTCAGGGCGTGTGCGAGCGCGTTGGACTGCTCGTCCAGCTGCCGGTAGGTGAGGGTGCCGAGCTCGTCGGTGACGGCCGGGGCATCGGGGTTCTCGGCGGCGGCCTTCATGATCAGGGCCGCCTGCGGGCCGAGCCGGGCGTTGTTCACGGCGGCGCGCAGCAGCCGGTCGGGGCGCAGCAGGTTGATGATGCCGAGCTGGTGCATCCGGCCGACGGCGTGCAGGTGTTCGAGCGTGTCTCTGATCATGGTCGGCACCTTTGTTCGAGGGGGCGGGCGCGCTTGCCGGCGACGGTGAGTCCGTCCGCGGTGACGTCGATGCGCCGGCCGAGCGGATCCTCGGCGAGCAGCCGGTCGATCAGCGCGCGGTCCCGGGTGCGGCGGACCACCCGCTCGCCGTCCGGGGTGAGCGCGGTGACGATGCCGGCCTCGGGCTCGCCGTCGCGGCCGTACGTGACGGTGTACGCCTCGAGGACGGCCGTGCCGGTGCGCCTCGGGCTGACCGTGCGGGCGGGGCGTGCCGGCCCGGTGCCGACGTCGATGTCGCGGTACCCGCGCCGCGGCGCCCGGGCGGAGAACACGCCGATCGCGTGCTTGGTGAGGTACCAGCCGACGGCGGTGACCAGGCCGTACCCGTCCGGGTCGGCGCGCAGCAGCGGCACCAGGTTCGCGAGGGCGTGGCTCGCGTAGTTGTTGCCGGGCCCGCCGGCGAAGGTGAGCCCGCCGGTGACGGTGAGCGGGCGGGCCGGGTCGTCGATCGGCAGCCCGAGCTCGGCGGCGGCGACCTGCACCGCCGAGGGGAAGCAGGCGTACAGGTCGATGTGGCGGATGTCGGCCATGGACAGTCCGGCGTGGTCGAGCACGGCCCGCCCGGCGGCGGCGATCGCGGGCGAGGCGGCGAGGTCGGCGCGTTCGGTGACGAACCACTGCTCGGTGGCGTGGGCGCCGGCGTGCGCGAACACCCACCGGTCCTGGTCGATGCCGGCGCGCTGCGCGGCCTCGGCGCTGCACACGATGATGCCGGAGGCCTGGTTGACCTGCAGGTGGGCGGTGAGCAGCTTCGGGTACGGCGCGCAGATCGGGCGGTTGACGCCGTCGGTCGCGGCCAGTTCGGCGGCGGTGCGCCGGCCCGGCAGCCAGGCGTACGGATTGGTCGCGGCCACCTCGGAGAACCGCGACCAGAGTCCGGTGATCCGGGCGCGGTGCTCCTGCGGGGACAGGGCGAGGCGGCCGCGGATCGCGGACTCGATGAGCGCGTACAGGTGGATGGGCGCGACCAGGCCCGCCGCGGTCTCGGCGTCGTTGTTCGGCACGGCGTCGACGCCGATGGTGCGGGTCGGTGCCGTGCCCTCCGGCTGGGCGGGCCAGGCCAGGTCGGGGCCGGCGCGTTCGGCGGTGGCGGCGGCCTCGGCGCCGCCGAGCAGGGCGACCGAGACCCGCCCGGCGGCGATCTCGGCGGCCGCGTCGTTGACAAGGCGCAGCGAGCCGTCCCCGCCGAGCAGGCCGGTCTGCACGGTCTGCGACGGCCGGGCGCCGACCGTCTCGGCGATCAGGGCGGCGCCGTCCGGATACTGCCAGGACACGCTGGCGACGTAGCCGACCGAGTCGGCGGCGGCCAGCAGGTCCGGCCCCGCGCCGGCGTCCTCGGCGGCCAGCCGCAGCGCGCGCACGGCGAGCGACACCGGGTCGCCGTCCCGCGGTTCGAGGCAGCGCTCGGACACCTGGCCGACGCCGACGACGACCGGCGTCCACGGGTCGATGTCCCGGCCGGTCCGCTCGTGGCGGATCGGGGCCGGCCTGGTGCGCGGCGGCCCCGGCGCGACGGCGGCCGC
>NZ_JBEZXZ010000088.1:0-34030 GCF_040638275.1 Actinoplanes sp. NPDC026623
GGCCGCCGCGGCCGCCGTCACCGCCGCCTACGCGCCCGGCGCGGGGCTCGACGCGGCCCGCGGTCGCGCGGCGGCGGGCATCGAGGAGGTGATGGACCGCGCGGTGGCCTCCGGGGACGCCCACGCGATCAAGTTCGCGGACGCCGCCGCCGACTCCTACGCCCGCACCGGCGACGGGTCACTGGTGGAGGGTGCCGGCCGCTCCGTCGCGCTCATCGCGGGCGGCTGACGGCAGCGCCAGTTCGAACCAGACCGTCTTGCCCGCCCTGGGCAGCAGCGTCGAACCCCAGCGGTCGGCGATGTCGTCGATGATGTGCATGCCGCGGCCGGACGCGCTGCGGGCGTCGACGGGCAGCAACTGCGGGTGGCGGTTGCTGCCGTCGATGATCTCGAAGCGCAGCCGCCGGTCCAGGGTTATCCGGACCTCGACGTCCCCGGTCGTGTGCTGGATCGCGTTGACGATGGCCTCGCCGAGCAGCAGGCAGGCGTCCTCGCACAGCTGATCCTGCCCCCAGGCGGCGAGGATGTCCCGGGTGAACCGGCGGGCGGAGGTGGCGCTGGTGGCCTCGCTGCGGAACCGCCGCCGGGCCGTGCGGGGACCCGACGACGGCGTCGCGTCGACGGTCAGCGCGAGGATCGCGACGTCATCGCGGCGCGGGCTCGGCCCGACATCGCCTTCGAGCACGTGCTGCAGCAGCAGCTCGGGGTCGTCCGGTGCCGAGTCGATCGCCGCGCACAGCTCCGCCAGCCCCCGGTCGAGGGTGTAACGGCGGTCCTCGACCAGGCCGTCGGTGTAGAGCACCAGGCTGCATCCGGTGGGCAGCAGGAACGTCGAGTCGAGGTACTTGGCGTTGCGCAGGCCCAGCGGCGGCCCGGTCCGCAGGCGCAGCGGGCCGGACTCGCCGTGCGCGCGCAGCACCGGGGGCGGGTGCCCGGCGAGCGCCGCGGTCGCGGTGCCCTCGCCCAGGTGCAGCTCCAGATAGCAGCAGGTCACCATCGCGTGCGGTTCGAATCGCAGGATCAGCGCGTTCGCCCGTTCGAGCACCGCCGCCGGGCCGTACCCGTCGGCGGCGTAGGCACGCAGCGCGCTGCGCAGCTGCCCCATCGTGGCCGCCGCCTGCGGGCTGTGCCCGGCGACGTCGCCGATGACGATCGCCGCGGTGTCCGGGCCGAGCTGGATCACGTCGTACCAGTCGCCGCCGACGTCCGCGCCGCGCATCCACGGCAGGTAACGCACCGCGTGCCGCGCGCCGTCGAGCCGCGGCAACGCCGTCGGCAGCAGCGCCCGCTGCAGGTCGCCGGCGATGGACAGCTGCGCCTGGAAGAGCAGGGCCCGCTGCAGCGCCTGCGCGCCCAGCTGGCTGAACGCCATCAGGTTGGCCCGCTCGTCGTCGTCGAAGGCGCGCGGCCGGCCGTAGCCGATCACCAGGGTGCCCAGCACCTGGCCGGCGGTGCTCAACGGCAGGAACGCCCACGCGGCCCGGCCGCCACCCGAGATCGCCGTACGCGGATCCGGCTGCGCCGCGGCGAACTCCTCCGGCGAGCACAGGTAACGCGGCAGGCCGGTCAGGGCCACGTCGGTCGCCGGGTACGGGTGCGACAGCTCCACCTCGCTCAGCTGCTCGACGACGTGATCCTCGTAGCCGTCGTGGTAACCGAGGACGAGCCGGCCCTGATCGAGAAGCAGAACGGCGATGCCGTGCCCGCCGGCCGACGGGCGCACCACGGAGCCCAGCGCGACGAACACCTCGTCGGGGGTGCTCGCGGCGACCAGCGCCGCCGTCACCGTCTGCAGCGCCTCGGTCCGGTCCGCGGCGGCGCTGGTCTGTGCCGCGCTGCGCTCGAGTTGCTGCTGGTGGCCGACCTGCTGGGTGACGTCGCGGTAGGAGACCGCGACGATGCCGTCGTCCACCCGGACGACCTTCAACTCCCACACCTGTCCGGTGCCGGGGGTGGTGAGCTGGTCCTGCCACGGCTCGCCGCCGCCCGCGACCTCCCGGATCCGGCCGAACAGGCCGTGCTCGATGGTGCCCGGCGCGATCTCGCGGATCCGCTGGCCGACGAGATCCTCGACCGTGCTGCCGGCCAGCTTCGCGCCGACCTGATTGACGTACTCGCGCTCGAAGTCGACGACCGCCCCGGTGTCGTCGGTGATGGTGCGCAGCAGGCTGAACCCGTCGAACGCCGCGTCGAGCGCCTGGTAGAGCCGGGTGCCGCCGCGCGTCTGCGACCCCATGGTCAACTTCGACAGGTCCACGAACCGGGCCACGAACCCGTCGCCGAACGGCGCCACCCGGAACTCGAAATGCCCCGAGACGCTCGCCCGGTCGTAGTACACGGTGCGTACCGCCGGCAGCCGGTCCTGCACCACGCGACGGTAGAGCGGCAGCGTGCCGTCGGTGACGGTGTCCGGCCACAACTCCCGGTAGCGGTGGCCGATCAGCTCCTCGGGCGGGCGCTGCAGGAACCGGCAGCCGGCCTCGTTCAGGTAGACCAGCGTGAAGTCGACGATGGCGCCGTCCGCGTCCCGCACCGAGCGCGCCAGCGCGCAGCCGTGCGGGTCGGCGTCGAGCAGCGCCCGCAGATCCATCGAGAGGGTGACCTCCGGCCCATCAAGACTCATGGTCACTCCCAGCGACGTGTCATCAGCCAGCCTAGCGCCGACGCCGTCGCGCCGATCGGCCCGCCGCTGCTGCTACAGGAACTCGCGGCGGTACAGGTCGGTCAGCTCCCGGTAGTGGGGACCCATGTTGGCCACGTAGACCTCGTCGAAACCGGCCTTCTCGTACGCCTGCAGCCGCGCGGCATGCTTGGCCGGGTCGGGACCGCAGGCCACCGCGTCCCGGGTCATTTCCTCCGTTACCAGCCGGGAGGCCTGCTCGAAGTGCTTCGGTGAGGGCAGCACCTGGGAAAGCTCGCCGGGGAGCCCGCTGTTGGCCCACAGCCGGTGCGCCGTCTCCACCCCTTCCCGCTCGGTCGGCGCCCAGCAGCCCTTGAAGCCACCCTGCACCGGCTTGTCGCCGCCGCCCAGGTCCCGGAACTGCCGTACCAGGTCCGCGTCGGGCATCGTGGAGATGTAGCCGTCGCCGATCCGGGCCGCCGTCTCGACGGCCTTCGGCCCGAACGCCGAGACGTAGACCTTCGGCGGCGTGGGCGGCAGCGTGTAGACCCGGGCCTGATCGACGGTGTAGTAGCGCCCGCGATGGTTGACGAAGCCGCCCTCCCAGAGCGATCGCATCACCTGCACGGCCTCCTCGAGCATCTCCAGGCGTTCGTCGGCGAACGGCCACCGCTCGCCGGTGATGTGCTCGTTGAGCGCCTCCCCGGTGCCCACGCCGAGCACGAAGCGACCGGAGTGCTGCACCGCGCTGGTCGCCGCCGCCTGGGCGACGACCGCGGGGTGGATCCGCATGATCGGGCAGGTCACGGCCGTGGTGACCGGGATGGTGACAACCTGGCTGAGCGCGCCGAGCATCGACCAGACGAACGGGCTCTCGCCCTGCTCGTCGTTCCACGGGTGAAAGTGGTCGGAGATCCACAGGCCCTGGAAGCCGGCGTCCTGGGCCAGCTGGGCCTGTTCGATCAACTGTGCCGGGGTGTATTCCTCGCAGGACAGGAAATAGCCGATTCGCATCCCACCCCGATACCCGCAAATCGGTCAGCTATGCGTTGTGTCCGCCGGCCGTCCGGTGGGTATTGACCCGGCCATGTTCGAGGGCTTTGTCGACGAGCGGGTGTCCGTCGGGGACGTCGATCTGCGGGTACGGCGGGCCGGCACCGGCCCGCCCGTCCTGCTGATTCACGGCCATCCGCGTACCGGTTCCACCTGGCACCGTGTCGCGCCGCGGCTGGTGGATCACGGCTTCGCGGTGGTATGCCCCGACATGCGGGGTTACGGGCAGTCCGGCAAGGCGGCTCTGCGCGCGGACCATTCGCAGCAGTCCAAGCGCGCGGTGGCGGGGGATCTCGTGCGGCTGATGCGCACGCTGGGCCATCCGGCGTTCGCCGTCGTGGGACACGACCGTGGCTGCTACGTGGCGCTGCGGATGGCGCTGGACCATCCCGAGGCCGTCACCCGGCTGGTCGTGATGGACGGGGTGCCGATCAGCGAGGCCCTCGCCCGCTGCGACGCCAAGTTCGCACACGACTGGTACCACTGGTTCTTCTTCGCCCAGCCGGACCGGCCGGAACGCGCGATCCTCGCGGACCCGGACGCCTGGTACACCGCCGACCCGGACCTCATGGGCGCGGAGAACCATCGGGAGTTCCGGCAGGCCACCCACGACCCGGCGACGGTGCGGGCCATGCTCGAGGACTACCGGGCGGGCCTCGGAGTGGATCGTGACCACGAGGAGGCGGACCGGCGGGCCGGGCGCACCGTGCGGTGCCCGACCCTGTTGCTGTGGTCGACCCGGGACGACCTGGAGGACCTGTACGGCGACCCGCTGGCGATCTGGCGGCCATGGGCGGAGCACCTCAGTGGCGCCCCGATCGAGTCGGGCCACCACATTGCGGAGGAGAATCCCGAGGCGCTCGCCACGGCACTGATCAAGTTCCTGTAGCGCGGCCCCAACGCTAGGGCGCAGGCGGTTCCTCCACGGCACCGCCGCCGGCATGAGTTCGCCGGCGCCGGGTATCCGGCTGACATGGCTACCAGGAAGCAGAGCTCGAACGAATTGGACGCCGGCGAGCGGAACGCCCTGCGGGACGACACCTTCGCGTTTCCCCGGGTGCGCAAGGAACCGCTCAATGACGCGAAGCACGTGCGGAACGCGATCGCCCGGTTCGACCAGGTGCAGGACGTCACCGACCGGGAGCGCGACGAGGCGTTCCGGCGCATCAAGCGGGCCGCCGAGAAGTTCGGTGTCGAGATGACCGAGACGACCTGGCGCGAGCTCGGCAAGCCCGCCGGCAAGCCCGCCGAGTCCCGGGACCAGCTGTACGCCGAGGCGCGGCGCCGCGACGTGAAGGGCCGTTCCAAGATGACCAAGGCCGAGCTGGCCCGCGCCCTGAAGAACCGCTGACTCCGCCAGCGGCGCATCCCGCCGGGCGGAAATACGCGGGCGACGTCGAGGTCAGCTGCCGGCCTGCGCGGCGACGGTCTTCACCAGCGCCAGCCGGACCAGGTCCTCGTCGACCTTGCGGATGGCGATGTCGTGTTCCGCGCCGGCCGCCACGACCTTGAACGCCGCCTGGTTGCGGAAGAAGAGCTTCCGGTCCGACCGGGCGAGCGCGGTCTGTGCCGGGATGACGACGGCCAGCTCAGGTCCGGCGCCGGCGCCGGCGCCAGGCGTGCCCGGCGAGGTCGCCGGCGGCGATCGCCGCGAACGACCAGCCGGCGAGCCGCAGCCACGGGTTGCTGTTGCCGGCGGCGAAGGTGAGACCGACGACGACGTAGGCGACGTCGAGCCACCAGGCGAACATCCCCTTCCGGGGAGGGGACCCCGTCGCCTGCCGGAACGGATCGCGGCCGATCGCGTTCCGAAACGCCGTTCCCAGCCGGATCCTGCTGAACTCGCCGCGCCGCACCGCCTCGGCGACCTGCGGCAGCACGTCCGCCACGCTCGCCAGCTCCGCCTCGGTGAGGGTGGCCGCGAGCGGCCGTGGCGGACCGGTCCGCAGCGTCAGCCTGATCCTCCCGGCCGCGTCGCCCGGTGCGACGACCCAGACATCCTCCATTGTGGCCACTCCAGGGGTAGAAGCTCTTGGCCACCGGAGAAGCAGCCCCGATCCAGCCTGCCAGTCAGCCGCAACACCGGGGCTTCTGTATATACCTTCTATCTGTATATGCTGGCGCGCATGATTGATCCGGCCATGCGCGAGCCGACCTTCCTGGTGCTCACCGCGCTCGCGGCCGAGCCACAGCACGGCTACGCCGTCATCGAGGACGTCCGGCGGATCACCGACGGGCGGGTCACGCTGCGGGCGGGCACGCTCTATGCCGCGCTCGACCGGCTGCGCGGCGACGGACTCATCGAGGTCGAGCGCGAAGAGGTCGTCCAGTCCCGGCTGCGGCGCTACTACCGGCTCACCGCGCTCGGCGAGCGGCGGCTGGCCGACGAGAGCGCCCGGCTGCTGCAACAGGCGACGGTCGCCGACCGGCGGCTCCGCGATCGCCGCATCCGGCTCGGCAACGCGCCGGCCTAGGACCCCGATGACGACTGGAGACGAAAGTCGATGACCGCGCACGACGAGCTCGAGGGCCGCTACCGCCGCCTGATGACCGCCTACCCGCTGCGACACCGGCGGGAATACGAGGAGGAGATGGTGGGTGTGCTGCTGGCCGCGGCCGAGCCGGGGCAGCGCCGGCCGAGCGTCCGGGACCGCGCCGACCTTCTGGTCAACGCGCTGGCCGTTCGCCTTCGCGGGTGCGCCGGGGACTCCGGTGGCGACGCGTGGCGCCGGGCGGCCCACGCGGTCCAGCTCGTCGGTGCGCTGCTCCTGCTCGCCGTCGGGGTCCGCCGGCTGTTGCCCGGCCTGACCTTCTATCCCGGAGTGGAGCCGCTGGAGTTCGCCCGGCCGGCGGCCTGGGCGGCCGTGCTCATCCTGGCGTCGGCCGGCCTGCGCCGCGTCGCCACCGGCGCCGCGGTGGCCGGCGCGGTCGTCGAGACCGTCCACGTCGCGCAGTGGTACGACTACTCGCCGAGCCAGGTGCTGCGGGCGGGCTGGCTGGTGACGCTGGCGCTGGTGGTCGCGGTCAGCTCGGCGTGGCTCGCCGGCGGCGGGCGGGTCGCCGCGCCGCGCGGCGTCTGGCTGTTCGGCGCGGCGCTGGCGGTCGCGGTCGCCGGCAACGCCGCCGACCAGTACCAGGGCCTGAGCATTTTTCCCGGCTTCCTGTACCGGACCACCCTGAGCAGTCAGTTCCCGTTCCGGCTCGCCGGGCCGCTCTACCTGGTCGCCGCCGCGCTGGCCGGGTGGGCGTGGTGGCGGCAGGGCGGTCCGGTCCGCCGCCGGATCCTGGCGCTGACCGCCCCGGTGGCCGCCATCGCCGCGTTGGTCACCTACGGCTTCGCCGGCTTCATGTATTCCAGCCAGCAGTTCCCCTCGCCGATCCTGCTGCGCCCGTTCCAGTGGGCGATCCTGCTGGCGACACCGGTGCTGGCGTTCGCGCTGGCGGCCGTCGCGCTCAACCGCTGGGAGCGGCTGAGCGCGCTGGTCGAGCTCGGCCGCCGGGCCGAGAAGGCCTGAACCCTATCGCCGCCACTCGTACGGCGTCGTCGTCGAGACCTTGACCAGGCCGGAACGCTCGAGGATCGGGCGAGAGAATTCGGTGGAGTCGCTGTTGATGAGCGTCTTGCCCATGCCGAGCGCGGAACGGGCCCGCGCGGCCGTCAGCGCCCGGTAGATGCCGCGGCCGCGCCACTCCTCACGGGTGGCCCCGCCCCAGATCCCGGCGAACTCGGTGCCGGGCACCGGCTCGAGCCGGCCGGCGCTGATGATCCGGCCCCCGGCCTCGGCGACCCACAACTCCATCCCGTCGTCGAGAGCCAGGCGGCGCAGGATCGCGGTCGCCATCTCCTCGCTGACGGGTTCGCCGAAGACCTCGTCCTGCATCGCGCTCATCGCGCGGACGTCCGGCTCCCCGGTGATCCGGCGCAGGGTCACGCCCTCGGGCAGCGGAACGTCGACGGCCAGCAGCCGCGCCTCGCCGATCATGATCGACTCGGGCTCGCCGGGGGTGAAACCGTTCTCCAGCAGCGCCTCGTGCAATCCGGGGGCGTGGTCGTGCCCGCGCGTCTTCCATTCGACCCGGCCGATCCCGGGGTCCGCGCGGTAATGGGCGAGCGCCTCCGGCACGAGCCGCCGAATCGCGGGAGCGTCGGCCCCGCCGAGGTCGTGGTAGGTCACGAAACCACGCCCGCCCGGGAAGGTCACGAGGCGCAGCGGCCCGTGCCGGGTGACCGAAACCGCGTTCGGCGTTTCGGCGTCGGTACGGAGCTGGTCGTCGTAGGCCGCGAGGAGGCTCTCAGAGTCGATCATTGCCGCCACGCTGCATGACCGGGGACGAGGCGGCAAGCGGTTTTGGGTCGCGCCCGCCCTACGGTAGATCGAGCTCGGCCAGGCGCCCGGTCAGGAACTCCCGTTCGGTCTCGTTCGCGGTCAGGTCCAGCGCCTGCCGGCAGGCGACCCCCGCCTCGGGGATCCGCCCCAGCCGTTGCAGGAGATCCGCCTTGATCGCCGGAAGATACCGGTAGCCCGCGAGCCGGCCGTCGTGCTCCAGCCGCCCGATTTCCAGCAGGGCGGCGCCGGGGCCGTCGACCCGCGCCAGCGCCACCGTGCGGTTGAGCGCCGCGACGGGCGAGGGCCACACCCGCAGCAGGTGGTCGTAGAGCGTCACGATCTGCGGCCAGTCGGTCTGCTCGAAGGCCGGCGCCTGCGCGTAGAGCGCCGCGATGGCGGCCTGCAGCACGTATCGCCCCGGGCGGACGCCGCCGATCGCGTCGACGATCAGGTCGTGCGCCTCGGCGATGGCGGCGCGGTCCCACCGGGAACGATCCTGCTGCTCCAGCCGCACCAGCCGGCCGTGTGCGTCGACCCGGGTGGCGCGCCGGGCGTCGGTGACCAGCAGCAGCGCGAGCAGCCCGCGTACCTCCCGCTCGCCGGGCATCAGGTCGCGCAGCGTCCGGGCCAGGTGCAGTGCCTGGTCGGTGAGGCCGGCGCGGACCAGCGCCGTGCCGACCGGCGCGGTGTGCCCGGTGGTGAACAGCAGGTGGATCACCCCGAGCACGGCGCCGAGGCGGCCGGCGAGTTCGTCCGCGGGGGGAATCCGGAAGGGGATCCGGGCGGCCGAGATCTTCTTCTTCGCCCGGGTCAGCCGGGCCGCCATCGTCGGCTCCGGGACCAGGAACGCGTGGGCGATCTCCCTGGTCGTCAGGCCGCACACCAGCCGCAGCGTGAGCGCCGGCTGCGCGTCCGGTGCCAGCGCGGGATGGCAGCACAGGAAGATCAGCCGCAGCCGCTCGTCGGGTACGACGCATTCCGGCCCAGGGTCGGGCTCGGCCGGCTCCGGCTCGTGCTCGTCGGGGCGCGACAGCAGCGCGAGCTTGGCGAGGTACACCTCGTGCCGCCGGATCGCGTCGATCGCGCGGCGCCGGGCCGTCGTGGTGAGCCACCCGATCGGGTTGGCGGGCACGCCGTCCGCGGGCCAGGCCGCGAGGGCACCCGCGTACGCCTCCTGCACGCACTCCTCGGCCAGGTCCACATTCCGCGTGACGCGGACCGTCGCGGCGAGCACCAGTGCCCAGCCGCGACGGTGCGCGTCGGCGACCGTCGATCCGACGTCCACCCGCAGGTCCGTCATCCGTGCGCCGGCGGGCGGACGAAGCCGCCCGCGACCGGCCTGACCTCGACGCCACCGCCCTGCCGGACGGCGGGGTTGCGGCCCGCGATCCGCAGCGCGGCGTCGAGGTCGGGCGCGTCGATGACGTAGAAGCCCGCGACGACCTCCTTGGCGTCCACGAACGGTCCGTCGGTCACCACATCACCGCGGATCGACGTCGCGGCCGCGCTCGGCTCCAGCGCGAAGGCGGCCGCGAGGCAGCCGGACTCCTCCAGCTCCACGGCGTGCCGATCGTGCGTCTGAAGGTCCTCCGGCCCGGTGTCCGCACCGTCGGCCGAAACCGCCGCATAGATCAGGACCGCGTACTGCGTCATGGTCTTCCTCCCTCACTCCACCACGATCGTCCTACGCCTCTATGTCGAACGGCCCGCGCGAAATCGACACATGTTCATTTTGAAGATCATGTTAGCCTCGCGCCTGCCGTGGTGGCATTCGTGGCGGTCCATCTGCCTACGCCGTGTTCATGGCCGATTACAGCGCTCGCTACCTGAAGGGCAGACAGCTTTGACCTCCGTGAGACGGCGCTCCCTGATCGGACTGCTCTCGGTCGGCGCGGCGGGTCTGGTTGCGTACGCGCGATCCGCGAGCGCCAGCCGGATCCGGGCGTTCCCCAACCGGGCGAGCCGGGAGAACCGTCACGAGGGCACCGAGGCCTGGCGGGTCGCGGGGAACGTGTCGGACACCGCCCGGCAGATCCAGGGGTACGCGTCCGCGACGTCCGTGAACGCCGGCGAGTCGCTCGACTTCCACGTCACGGTGGCCGAGCCCCAGCCGTTCACCGTCACCGTCTACCGCCTCGGGCACTACCGTGGCGCCGGCGCGCGTCTCATGCACACCAGCGAGGAGCTGGCCGGCAGGCCGCAGCCCGTTCCCGTGCCCGACCCCGCCACCGGCCTCATCGACTGCGGGTGGCCGCCCGCGTGGACGTTCCAGGTGCCGGGGGACTGGACCTCCGGGCTGTTCCTCGCCGTCTTCGAATCCCGCGACGGGTTCCGCAGCAGCACCCCGTTCGTGGTCCGCAACGACGGCCGCCGGTCGGACCTGCTGGTCGTCATTCCGTTCACCACGTACGCCGCATACAACATGTGGCCGGCCGACGGACACACCGGCAAGAACCTGTACCGCGGCTACCGGCCCGACGGGTCGGTCGGCGGCCAGCCCGAGCGGGCATTCCAGGTATCGCTGAACCGCCCTTTCGCCGGGCCCGGATCGCCCTCCTGGTTCAAGCTCGACGTCGCCGCCGTGCAGTGGGCGGAGGCGACCGGATACGACGTCTCCTACGCGAGCAGCATCGACCTGCACCAGGGCCGGGTCGACCCCGGACGCCACCGGGCACTGGTCTTCCCGGGCCACGACGAGTACTGGTCCGGCGCCATGCGTGACGTCGTGGAGAACGCGGTGCGCACCAAAACCCACTGCGCGTTCCTGGCCGCCAACAACATCTACTGGAACGTCCGCGTCGAGGCGGATCCGCGGGGTGTC
This sequence comes from Actinoplanes sp. NPDC026623, assembly GCF_040638275.1. Lineage (NCBI taxonomy): Bacteria > Bacillati > Actinomycetota > Actinomycetes > Micromonosporales > Micromonosporaceae > Actinoplanes > Actinoplanes sp. NPDC026623. The sequence goes on from NZ_JBEZXZ010000088.1 coordinate 10,823, forward strand.
GCCGGCCGCGTCGTCACCTGCTACAAGGACGACCCGGACCCGGCGCCGGACGCGGTCGGTCCCACCGAGCGCTGGCGCAGCCTCGGCAACGACCGTGAGCGGGCCGAGGCGCGGCTGCTCGGCGTGCAGTACAACGGAATCCTGCACGAGCCCGTCCCGCTCGTCGTCAGGAAGGCCGGGCACTGGTTCTGGGCCGGAACCGGCCTGCGCGACGGCGCGGAGATCCACGGTCTCGTCGCCGTCGAGGCCGACGGCCGTTACCGCGCCCTGCCGACCGGTTACGAGTCCAAGCAGGTGCTGCTTTCGCGCAGCCCGTACCTGGACCGCATGGGCCGGGGCGAGAAGATCCAGAACACGAGCCTCTGCCAGACCCCGGACGGAACCATCATGTTCTGCGCCGGCACCTTCCACTGGCCGCTCGCCCTGGTGGAGTCGAAGTTCACCGACGTACGGATCCAGCGCGCGACGCGGAACCTCTTCGATCGCATGGTGCGGCGCTAGGCCGGCCCGATCTCCGCCGCGACGGCGCCGGCGCGGGCCTCTTCGTCCATGGTCGACGCTCGCCGTGACGAGATGCGGCCGGGTCGAATTGCCCTAGAATCGTGGTGTAGTCAGCCGTGCGGAGGGAGCGAGATGTCGAGCGCGAAGCCGGTCAGTGAGCGGACCATCAGCGAGAACGACGCGTCACCCACGCCGTGGAAACAGGGCGGCGAGCGGCTGGCCGGCGGGAGCACCTACTGGCTCGCGACGGTACGCCCGGACGGCCGGCCGCACCTCATGCCGGTGCTCGCCGTCTGGGTGGACGGCGCGCTGCACTTCAGCGCCGGAAGCCACACCCGCAAGGCCCGCAACATCGCCGACCGCCCGCAGGTGTCGGTCTCGACCGAGGGCGACGGGATGGACGTGGTGCTGGAGGGCACGGCCGTCCCGGTGCGCGACGAAGCCCGGCTGCGCGGCGTGGCCCGGGAGTACGCCGGCAAGTACGGCTGGAAGGTCGAGGTGCGCGACGGCGCCCTGCACTGCGACGGCGGGGCGCCGACGGCCGGCGGCCCGCCGTACGACGTGTACGAGGTGGTGCCGGCTAAGGCGTTCTCGCTCAGCACGGCGACGTCGCCCACCTCCACCCGCTGGGTCTTCAGCTGAGCCGGAGCTCTCCCTGGGCGGTGACGAGCCCCGAGCCGGACAGCCGTACCCGGTCGCCGGCCACGTCCACCCGGATGCGGCTCGGGCGGCCGAGGCGGTGGCCCTGCTCGATGAACACGGGCCGGTCGGCCGGCACCCGCCCCGACCGGACGAGGGCGACGGCGAGCGGGCCCGCCGCCGTGCCGGTCGCCGGGTCCTCGGCGATGCCCACCGTGGGATTGAAGAACCGGGTGTAGGCGGCGGCCCCGTCGTCACCGGCGGTGGTGTAGAGATAGCAGCCCTCGCCGCCGGCCTCGGCCAGGATCGCGGCGAGTTCGCGGCTCTCGGCCACGGCCGCGTCGACCGCCTCCCGGGTGGCGAGCGGGACGAGCAGGTGCGCGACGCCGGTGGACACCACCTGGGCGGCCGCACCGGACGCGAGGTGCCGCGGTTCGAGGCCGAGCGCGCCGGTCAGCCGCGCGCCGTCGGTGACGAGCCCGCCGAACGAGGGCGCGCCCTGGTCCATGACGATGCGGGTCGGCTCGCCCGGCACCCGCAGGATCTCGACGGCGAGGACGTCGGCGCCGATCCGCTGCCGCATCGTCACGGCCGGCCGGTCCCCGGTGAGCCCCTGGTCGGCCAGCCACAGCCAGGCGCCCAGCGCGTTGTGCCCGGCACCGTTCACCTCGGCGCCGGCCGGGGTGAACGACCGCAGCCGCCGGTCGACACCCTCCTGGCCGGGCCGGAGCAGGAACGTCGTCTCCGATTGGTTGAACTCGCGGGCGATGGCCCGCATCTGCGGCACGGTCAGGTCGTCGGCGTCGGGCACCAGGGCCAGCGGGTTGCCGGTCAGGGGACGGTCCGCGAAGACATCGACGAAGTAAAAGCGGGTCATGGCTACCAGTCTCAATCGCGGCGCAACCGGGCGGCAGCACGATTTTGCGGAATTACCTATCGGCCACCGCCGGATCTGCGGCAATATCGTCGGATGGCGAATGCGGGGTCCGCGCGGGACCTGGACCCGGTGGATCACGCGTTGCTGGCGGCCGTGCAACGCGACGGCCGCGCGACCCTCGGCGAGCTTGCGGATGCGATTCAGCTCAGCGTCTCCGCCACCCGCGCCCGGCTGCGCGCGCTCGAGCACGACCGGGTCATCACCGCGTACGCCGCCCGCGTCGACGCCGAGGCCCTCGGCTACGCGCTGCGGGCGGTCGTCCGGATGAAGGTGCACGGCTCGCTGTACGACAAGGTCGCGGGCGTCCTGGAGCGCCGCCCGCAGATCGTGCGCTGCCTGCGGGTCACCGGGGAGTCCTGCTACCTGATGGAGATCGTCGCCACCGGCATGAAGGACCTCGAGGCGATCACCTCGGAGCTGGCCCGGATCGGCTCCATAACCACCGACCTGGTGTACGAGATCGTGGCGGACAAGCCGACGCCGCCGTACCCCGTTTAATCGGTGATCTCCGGTGGCGATGCTCGTCTATCCTTGCCCGCTATGACCTACCAGCATTCTGAATATTCTAGTCGACTGTGGAGGCCTGGGCTGCGGCTGGCCGGTGGCGCGGTCGCCGCCACCCTGGCCACGCTCACGCTGAGCGCGCCCGCGCAGGCCGCCACCACGGGAACCGCGAAGGTGGACAGCGCCACCAAGGTGTCCTTCACCGCGGGCGCCGGCGCGGCCAACTCGATCACGGTGACCCGGTCCGGCAAGGCCGTCGTCATCGACGACAGGGTCGCCATCAAGCCCGGCAAGGGCTGCAAGAAGGTCGGCAGCGACGCCACCAAGGTGACCTGCACGACCACGTCGGCGCCGGCGCTCGTCACCATCAGCGCGGGTGACAAGAACGACTACGTCGCCAACAGGTCCGACGTGCCGATGAACGGGTACGGCAGCGGCGGCAACGACACCATCATCGGTGGCAGCGCCCGAGACGCGGTGCTCAACGGCGGCAGCGGCAACGACAAGGTCTACGGCGGAGCCGGCAACGACGACCTCTACGGTGGCGCGGGCAACGACCGTCTCCTCGGCGGCGCGGGGGCCGACGAGCTCGACGGCCAGGCGGGCGCCGACCTTCTGCAGGGCGATGCCGGCAGCGACCACGCCCTGTACTGGACCCGCACGAAGGCGGTGAACGCCAGCCTGGACGGCAAGGCCAACGACGGCGAGAAGGGCGAGAAGGACACCATCGCCGCCGACGTCGAGAACCTCTGGGGAGGCTTCGGCAACGACATCCTCACCGGCAACGCCACGGACAACTACATCGACGGCGGGGGCGGCAAGGACGTCATCCGTGGCGGCGCGGGCAAGGACCTGATCGGCGCGGAGGGCAACCTCGGCAACACGATCTACGGCGACGCCGGTGACGACTACATCAACTCCGGCAGCGGCAACGACATCGTGCAGGGTGGAACCGGCAACGACTACATCTACGGCGAGTCCGGCAACGACATCGTCTGGGCCGGGCCCGGCAACGACAGCGTCGAGGGCGACCTCGGAAACGACATCCTCCACGGCGGCGACGACAACGACTGGCTGACCGGCGGCGCCGGCAACGACCGGCTCTTCGGGGAGGCCGGCGACGACAACATCCGCGGCACCGGCGACATCGTCAGCGGCGAATCCGACACCGAGACCGACGCGGCCGACGGCGGCGCCAACGCCACCGCGGACGGTGACAGTTGCCACGTCGGCCGCGCCGGCACGACGGTCAACTGCGAGTAGCCCGGCCCCGGAATGCCGGCCCGCGCCGCGGCACGGCGGCGGGCCGGCGGCCCCGGTCATCGGACAGGTGTTCGCAGGCGAAGGTCGAGCTCAGCTCCGGTCGCCGGCTGCCGATGGGGTAATCGTGACCATGGCATCGCGACGCCGTGTCCGCCGGGCGGCCCTCATCGCCCTCGGGACCGTCGTCGCCGTCAGCACGGGCGTGGCCGTCCTCACCGCGCGCCGCGGGCCCGGCGCCGAACCGGAGCCGGCCTTGCCGGTGCCGGCTCCGCCGGTGCCGGCTCCGCCGCGGGAGCGACCCGGTCGTGCGATGCCGGCGGCGACGCCCGTCCGGCGCAACTGGGCCGCGCTGATCGCCGTGCCGGTCGTGGCCATCGTCGTCCTGACGGTTGCGCAGGTCGCCACCTGGCCCACGCCGCATCAGCTCAGCGCGGCAGACCGGGCGCGCCTCGAATCGAGCCTGGCGGCCCTTCTGACTTTCCCGTCCGTTCCATCCTTCACGTTCCCGGTGCAACAACAATGCTCGCCGCCCGCGGACCGGACCCCGCCGTACCCGACATCGGGGTTCAACGACATCGCCCGGGATGGACTGGGCGTCCCGCCGTGCGTGACACTCGCGCTCGGCGCGACGACGACCATCGCCCGATACTCCGGCGAGTCGGTGGAGGTGACCGCCACCATGGCGGTGGACCCGGAGGTGCAGCCGACCGTGCTGCCGCTGCCCGACGGCCGCCACCGAATACTGTTCCGGATACACACCCGGAATGTCGGCACGAGCACCATCCAGACGCCGTTCAGATTCGTGTGGGCCGCCGCACCGGGGTCGGGCTGGATGTCCGCGGCGGCGTCATCGCAGGCAGGCGTTTGGCTGAATCCGGGCGAGGAGACCGACCAGTTCGAGGCGTTCGACGTGAGCGGGAACGCCCGGTTGGCCCGGCTCCGGCTCAGCCTGCTGCCCGGCTCCGTCTACCAGACCGTCGACTGGGTGCTCGGCTGAGCCGGCGTTGAATGCTGCCTGCTCGTCATCCTCGTCGAATTGTCGGACGTGTGGAGCTGCCGGAAGGGTTGTTGACGTGGGCCTCGGCAAGGTCGACGACTCTGCCGAGGCCACGGGTAGGGCAGTGGCGGTCAGTTCGCGGTGAACCAGACCGCGCGGGATTTCTGCCACTCGGGGTGGGAGAGGTCCTTGGCGTCGCTGCCGTCGCCGTAGAGGTCGGCGGCGCCGCAGTCGGCGAGCAGCCGGACCTGGCCGCCGGTCTCGGCAACGATGGCCTCCCAGGCGCCCGCGTCGGCGGTGGGCAGCGAGCGGACCAGCGCCGGTGCCTGGCCCGCGACGCCGCTCCACGAGTAGAGGGCGTACGGGTCGCTGTTGTCGTCGGCGGCCCAGGACCCGGCGAGGATCAGGTAGCGGCCCGCCGATGTCTGGCGGATGTCGCGGACGCTGAGCCCGCCCAGGTCCATCGTGATCGGGGTGCCGAACGTGGCGTGCGTGCCGCCGGTCAGCCTGTCCATGTTCGTGACCGGCACGATCAGGGCCCTGCCGCCGGCGGACGGCGGCACCAGCGGCGCGCGGAAGCCGACGTACGCGGTGGTTCCGCTTCCCGGCGCGAACTCGAGGCCCTCGGCGTTGAAGCCGTCGATGGACTTGGGGATCTCACCCGACGCGGCGCCGGCCGCGAAGCCGTAGCGGTTGCCGTTGGCCTTGTCCCAGGCGATCAGGTCGGCGCGCAATCCCTTGTAGACCCCGGCGTAGGCGAGCTGCGTGCCGGCGCCGGTGCCGGTGATCGTCGTGGTGAACAGTACGGCGCGGTCGGGCCTGAGGTCGCCGTCCTTGCTGTTGCCCATCGAGCCGGTCCAGTAGATCGTGTTGCCGGTGCGGGCCGCCGCCTCGAGATCCATTTCGTCGCCCACGCCGGCGCTGCCGGAGAAGTCCCAGGTGCGCACCGGCGCGCCGGCGGTGTTGTACAGGCGCAGGACGTTCGTCTCGTCGTCGGCGACGATCAGGTAGCCGTTGCCGGCGTCGATCGCGGCCGACGAGTCGCTCGCGCCGGTCAGGTAGCGGGTGTTCGCCGCGTCCTGCACCGCCGCCGAGGCCGCGTAGTGCAGCGTCGCGGTCGCGGACCTGCCGTTGGGCGCGGTCACCTTGATGGTCAGGTTGGCGTAGCCACGGCCGCGCGGTGCCACCGCGATCCGCCGGGCGCCACCGGTGCCGGTGACGGTCACGTCCGCGGTCGTGGCGACCGAGGTCTTGGAACTGGCGGTCGCCGTGACGGTGAGCAGGCTCGCGTCGCCGCCGCTCTGCGCCACGGTCGCGGTCACCGCGGGGTCGCCGACACCGCCGACGGCCCCGCTCGCGTACGCCGGGGACAGCGCGATCGTCGGGGTGGAGGCCGAGGTCGGCGCGGTCGTGGGTCCGCTGGAGACCGCGGACGCGGACGCTGACACGGCGACGCCGGCGACCAGCACCGCGCCGGTCGTCACGAGCCGCCCAATGAGCTGTGGCTGCAAGGAAGGAGCCTCTCGGGATGAACTGGGTTGTCGACCCTGAGACTCCGGCTCGGAGATCAATGGACCTCGACGCCCGGATGAACGTGTGATGGTCGCGCGGCCTCTACTCCGCCTCGGGCCGCTCCGAGCCGCCGGCCGGCAGCCCGCCGGAGGCCGGGAGTACCGTCCGGCGGCCGAGCGCGCCGCCTTCGGCCCGGCACCATGCTCCCGATGGCACGGACGGCGGGGACCCCTGAAAGGGGGACAATCGAGGTGCGGGGCCCGGGATACCACCCGTATCCGGGCATTCGGCGCCAATATTGTTGATATTGGAGCCATGAATGCGAGCGCCGATCGCGAGCGGGTACCGGTCCGTACCATTCTGGCCGCGATCGGGTTGGTCCTGGCGACCGGCCTGTTGCTGCTGTTCCTGCGGGCCGCCGCGGAGGTCCTGTCCTGGATGGGCGTCGCGCTGTTCTTCGCGGTCGCGGTGTATCCGGTGGTCAACTGGGTCGAGGCCCGGGCCCGGTGGATACCCCGTTCGCTCGCCACCCTGCTGGTCTACCTGCTGGTGCTGCTGGTGCTCGGCGGATTGATGAGCCTGTTCGTGATCCCGATCGTGCGGCAGGGCCCGCAACTGGCCGACAGCCTGCCGGGCATGGTCGCCGACGCCCGCCACGGCCGGGGCCCGATGGGGTCGTTGATCACGAGATTCAACATCGACGACTACCTGCGCGAGCACCAGGATCAGTTGCAGGGTTACGTCAGCGGGCTCGGCGCGCCCGCGCTCGGCGTGCTTCGCGGCCTCGTCAGTGGCGTGGTCGCCGTCGCCACCATCTTCGTGCTGTCGTACCTGATGGTGTTGCAGGCGCCCAGAATCATCGACGCCGCCCTGGCTGCCGCGCCGCATCGCCACGCGGAACGCGCGCGACGCGTCGGATCCGCCAGCGCCCGCATCATCACCGGCTACCTTTCCGGCAACCTGCTGATCAGCGTCATCGCGGGCCTGCTCACCTACGGCGTCCTGCTCGTCATGCACGTGCCGTTCGCCGCCCTGATCGCCCTGTTCGTCGCCGTCACCGACCTCATCCCGCTGGTCGGCGCGACCCTCGGCGCCGTGGTGGCCATCGGGGCGGCGTTTCTGCACTCCACCACGGCGGGCATCGTGGTCACCGTCTTCTGCATCGTCTATCAGCAGGCCGAGAACCATCTGCTGCAACCGGTCATCATGTCGCGGACGGTCAACATCAACCCGCTCGTCGTGCTCGTCGCCGTCCTGATCGGGGTCGCGCTGGCCGGCCTGCTCGGCGCGCTGCTGGCCATTCCCGTCGCCGGGGTCATCCAGGTCGTGCTCCAGGACCTGTGGGACGCGCACCGCGGCCGGCTCGACGACGCGAACGCCGCAGTGCCGGCCGATTGATCGCGTCACCCGCAGCCGTGCACCCAGTTCCAGCCGATGAAGGAGTGCCGCAGCGTGACGGTCTGCCGGCAGGTGGCCGTGCCGTCGCCGTCGAACACGACGGCGGAGTCGTGGGCGTTGTCATACCAGGCGCCCGTGACGTCGAAGATCCCCCGGTAGGAGAACTCGGCGTGGTGGTCGTAGCGCCCGGACGCGCAGTCGGCGGCGCATTCCGTCGCCGCCCGCACCGACCAGCCGGCGTCCCACGGCTCCCGGTTGGCGTGCGTCGAATACGTGGTGGAGGCCGCGGTGCTGTCGGTGTAGAGCGCCGTCATGAGGATGCCGCAGCAGTCGTACATCTCGGAGTAGGTGTGGAACGGCGCGGAGGCGAGCCGTGCCGCCCGCGACGGCGCGGCGAGCAACTCGACGGGACCGGTGACGACCCGGCAGTCGTCACCGATGGAGATCGACTGGCGCACCACCCTGCCGGGCGGTGGCACCGGCGCGCTGCCGGTCAGCCGGACCGGACCGCACGACCGCGGCGGCGCGGGCGACGACCCCGACGCCGGCTCGGGGGTCAGTGCGATCGCGGCGACAGTGGCCAGCAGCGCCAGGACGGTCCGTCGCATGTGTACCTTCAATTCCCTCGCCGGACATTCGCAGCAGCAGTTTGTCAGAGCGGAAATGGCCGCGACAGCCGGGTTGTGGCTGGGGAGAATGGTCGGCGGGGCATTTCCTGAAACATGAAGGACAACCGTCATGAAGATGTCGAATGCGTTCGGCGGCACGCTGCACACCGCGCCGGGACGTTCCGAATCCGAGGGCCATCAGCTACTCCAGCGGGCGGCCATGGTTCGCCAGGTGGCGCAGGGAATCTTCGCCTACCTCCCGCTCGGCTGGCGCACCATCCGCAAGATCGAGGACGTGATGCGCTCCGAGATGGAGCGGATCGGCGGCCAGGAGGTCTCGATGCCGGTGGTGAACCCGGCCGAGCTGTGGAAGGAATCGGGCCGCTACTTCAAGATCGGACCGGAGCTGGCCCGCTTCCGGGACCGGCGCAACCGGGACATGGTCCTCGCCATGACCCACGAGGAGCTGGTCACGTTCCTGAGCCGCTCGGAGATCGAGTCGTACCGGCAGCTGCCGCGCCTGGTCTTCCAGCTGCAGACGAAGTTCCGCGACGACGCCCGGCCGCGCGCGGGGCTGATCCGGGTGCGCGAGTTCATCATGAAGGACGCCTACAGCTTCGACGTCGACGAGGCCGGGCTGGCGGAGCAGTACCGCGCCCAGTACCGCGCCTACCACAACATCTTCCGGCGGTGCGGCGTACCGATCCGGGCGGTGCTCTCGGACGTCGGCATGATGGGCGGCAGCATGGCGCACGAGTTCATGTACCTGACGCCGATCGGCGAGGACACCCTCCTGCTCTGCGACGACTGCGGCTTCGCCGCCAACCGCGAGGTGGCCACGTTCCGCAAGCCGGCCCCGGCACCGGCGGCCGCGCTGCCGATCGAGGAGATCGCGACGCCGGACGCGAGCACGATCGACCAGCTGTGCGCCCTCCTCGGGGTCTCCGCCGCGGAGACCGCAAAGGTCGTCTTCCTCGCCGCCGAGCGGGAGCGGGCCGACGCGACGTTCCAGACCGACTTCGTCGTGGTCGTCGTCCGCGGCGACATGGAGGTCAACGAGACCAAGGTCGCCAACCTGGTCAAGGCGGCCGAGCTGCGCCCGATGACCGAGGACGAGATCGGCAAGATCGGTTCGGTGCCGGGGTACGGCTCTCCGATCGGCCTGCACGACGCCACCATCGTGGTGGACGACCTGGTCGCCGCGTCGGCCAACCTGATCGGCGGCGCCAACCGGGCCGGCTTCCATCTGCGCAACGTGAACGCCGGTCGCGACTACCCGGCCGACGTCGTCGCCGACGTCACGGCCGCGCGGGCCGGGGACGCGTGCCCGGCCTGCGGGCACCCGATGACGACCACCCGCGGCGTCGAGGCGGGCCAGATCTTCAAGCTCGGCACCCGCTACTCGGCAGACCTCGGCGCCGGTTTCCTCGACCGGGCCGGTGAGCGCCGGCCGCTGACCATGGGCTGCTACGGGATCGGCGTCGGGCGGCTGCTGGGCTGCGTGGCGGAGCAGAACCGCGACGACAAGGGCCTGCGCCTGCCGGTCACGATCGCCCCGTACCACGTGCACCTGGCCCTGCTCGACGGCCTCGACTCGCCGGTCGGCGGGTTCGCCCAGCGGTGCTACGACGAGCTGTGGGCGGCCGGTGTCGAGGTGCTCTTCGACGACCGGGCCGAGCGCGCGGGCGTCAAGTTCGCCGACGCCGACCTCATCGGGCTGCCGCTGCGCATCACCCTGGGGCGGCGCGGATTCACCGGCGGCACCGCCGAGCTGCGCGACCGGGCCACGGGGGAGACCGCCGTCGTACCGCTCGAGGGGCTGGTCGCCGAGGTCGTGCGACGGATCTCCGTCCTGCGTGCCGCCCTCGAGGCACCGGTGGCCATCGATCTTCCGGAGGAGTTGCTGGCACACTGAGCCGGAGCGCGCCCCTGCGCCGCGAAGACGAAGGCGGGCCGATGACGGACGCGGACACGTACCTCAAGGGGCTCGAGGGCCGGCTCGTCGGCGACGGCTGCCAGGTGACGCACGAACCGCTCGGCCTGGTCGGCTACCGGTCGCAGTTCAAGGCCCTCTCCCGGATGCACGTCTTCCTGGTCGCGGCCAAGGCGGACCGGGTCGGCGCGACCCACCTGAACGGCTTCACCGAGGCCACCGTGCGGCTTGCGGCTTGCGGCTTGCGGCGCGTAAGGGCCGGTGGTCGGGCCTGCAGTCCGGGGTGATCGTGCTGCCGGTCCTGGTGGCCGCGGCCGCCGACGAGTCCGCGGTGGCGCTCACCCGGCGCGCGTACCGGCTCAACCTGGGCGGCTTCGCGACGGTGGCCCAGCCGGCGGTGGTCGACCTCGCCGACGGCCGGGTGCACACCTTCCGCGGCACCCGGTTCTGGGGTTACGCCCTCAACTCACTGATCAGGAAGAAGTACGCGCGCTACCTGCCGGAACCGCGCTGAGAACCGGCCCGCGGTCAGGCGCCGAGCAGCCGGGTCAGGTTGCGCAGGCTGTCGATCAGCGCCGTGGTGTAGCCGAGGATCCGGCCCGCCCACTTCACCACCGCGGACGCGATCTGCGCCGCGACGATCGGGATCGTGACGACCAGCAGGGACTCCAGGGCCCACACGATCACCCGGGCGACCAGGTCCGCGATCAGGTCCCGGACGATGTCGCGGGTGAAGGTCACCAGGTTTCCCGCGGCCTGCGTCGCCGACGACATGGTCGCGGCCAGCACGCCGAGCCCGCCGAGCGCGTCGACGTTGTTGCCCATCAGGTTCCGATAGGCGCGGGCCGCCGTCCCCGTCCAGTCGGGCAGGTCGGCGGCGAGACCGGCGCCCAGGTCCTCGGCCATCGACTGCAGCTCGCCGGCCATGTTGCGCCACGTCTCGGCGTGCGCGATGACCCGATCCGGGATGCCGGCCAACTGGTCGAGCATCTCGCGCAGCGGCTCGAAATGCTCCATCGCCCAGCCGAGCCCGTTGGCCAGCAGCGCGCTGAACGGATCCAGCACGGTGGCCGTGGCCTCGATCGCGAACGACCCGCCGGCCAGCGCCTGATCGACCCAGCCGCCGCCGTTCACCGACTGGTAGACGCCCTGGAAGCTGTCCGCGAGCGACGCACCGGTCCACGCCGTCCGGGTGGATTGCGGCGCCGCGATCAGCGCATTGTCCGTCACGCCACCCTCACCTCAGCCGCCCGGACCGGCTGACCCGGTCGGCCGCCGCGCCGTCGGCGCTCTCGTAGTCGCGGCCGGCGGCCGACAGCGCGTCCGCGGCCAGCGACAGGTTCTCCCGCACGTAGGCCATCAGCTCGTCCTGCTTGATGTGGCGTGCCTCCAGGATCCCGGCGATCCACCCACACAACAGCCCGTACGCGGCGCCGTCCGCGGCGATGGCCGCGCTGGCGCCCGTGACCGCACCGAACCGGGCCTGTACCGCCTCGACGCTCGCCACGTGCCGGCGTAGCTGCGCCGGGTCGACGGTGAACTCGTCACCCATGGGTCCCCTGCCTCCAGGCGTCGTCGTCGGGTCCGGGCTCGCGCAGTTGCCGCTCGACCCGGTCGGCGATCGCCTGCCCGGCCACCGAGTCCGGCCCCATCGTCTCGACGATGATCTCCCGGGAGCGCTCGGCGGCCTGGCGCCGGGCATTCCCGACGGCGGTCAGCACGGCCCGCGCCACAGCGTCCGGCTCGACCCGTTGGATCCGGGTGGTGAACCGCAGATCGACGAGGACGCCTGTCGAATCGATGGTGACCTCGACCAGGTCGTTGCCGTCGCGCCCGCCGACCCGCAGCCGGGCGAGACGGTCGCTCGCCGCCTGGGTGTCCGCCGCCCGGCGCTCGATGTCCGCCTTCCACCGGCCCAGATACTCCATGGCGCCGTCGGGATCCAACACGCCGTCACCGTCGGTCAACCCAGGCATACCACTCACCCCGCTTCGGGGTGAAGTTTAACAACGACCCGCATCACTGCCGGGCCCGCGCGGGCCGGTCATTGACCGGCGTCCGGCACCTGAGCAGCCAGGATGCGTTCCGCGGCGGCGCGCGTCTGCTCGTCGAAGAGCACGAGGCGGGCGACCTCCACAGTGCTCCGCACGCTCCGCAGGGCCGTCAGCGCCTGGGCGACGGCGTCGTCCTTCGGCCACCGGTACACGCCCGAGGAGATCAGCGGGAACGCGATCGACCGCGCCCCCAGCTCGTCGGCGATCGCCAGCGACGCGGTGTAACAGCTACGCAGCAGCGGCGAGCGGTCCTCGTCCGCGCTGAACACCGGCCCCACGGTGTGGATCACCCAGCGGGCGGACAGCCGCCCGGCGGTGGTCGCCACCGCGCCGCCGACCGCGAGGCCCCGTCCGTAGTGGCCGGCCCGCAGCGCGCGGCACTCCGCCAGGATCGCCGGTCCGCCCCGGCGGTGGATCGCGCCGTCGACACCGCCGCCGCCCAGCAGCGACGAGTTCGCCGCGTTGACGATGGCGTCGACGCGTTCGGCGGTGATGTCGCCCGTGACCAGCTCGATCCGCACTGCACCGTCTCCTCGCCGACCCGCCGGGTCCCGCATCGGCGCCGCGATGCGGCGCCGAGCCCAAAGCTACCCGACGCTCGCATTTCGGTCGCTCGCCCGCAACCGACCGCGACGCGCCTCCTCCCGTTGCGGGATCGTGCCGATGCTCCGGCGGGTCACCGCGCGACGTCCGCCGGCAGGCGGTCCGGCAGCCCGGGAACGCCGGCTCGTCGACCTCGCCCGGCCTCGTGTCCGCACCCATCCCGTCATCCTTCCGCCTCGTCATGTCCGCTCGTAGGTATGACGGGTGCGGGCGGGACAACTGATCAGTCGGCGTCGCGCTGCACCTGTACGTCCCTGGCGGCCTGTGCGAAGGCGCGGATCAGCGGAGTCTCACCGGCGCTGCGCCACACCGCCGCGTACTGAAGGACCGGCCCGTCGGTGAAGGGCACGAAGGCGATGTCGCGGCGCCGCCGGGAGGCGGCGACATACGATCCGACGGGGGACACGACGCTGCCGGAGGCGATCGCCGTGAGGCCCTCCTCGAGGGTGGCCACGGCGATTCCGCGCCGGATGGGCCGCCCGGCCGGCGTCACGAACGGGGTGTGCGACTGCCACACGTAGTCCGGAATGGGCCCCTCCAGATCCGCCACCGGGTAATCGCCGAGCTCCTCCATCTCGACCCGGTCCCGGCCGGCCAGCTGATGATCGGCGGCGACGGCCAGCACCAGCGGCTCGGTGTGCAGCTCCGGCCCGACGGTGAGGTCGGGCTCGCGGACGGGCAGCCAGAGGATCCCGACGTCGATCCGGCCGGAGCGCAGCGCGCCGAACGGGTCGGCGGGCGGCACCTCGCGCAAGCGCACCTCACATCGCGGATGCCGCTGGCGGAACAGCTCGAGGACGGCGGCGATCTCCTGGTGGTGGGTGTCCATCGTGCCGACGTTCAGATTGCCGGAGTGCCCGCTGGCGGTCGCGGCGGCCTCCTCGATGCCCCCCATGATCTCGCCGTAGCCCGCGGCGAGCCGGTCGCGCAGCCGCTCGCCCAGCGGGGTGAGCCGCACGCTGCGGCTGGTCCGCTCGAACAGGGCTCCGCCGATCCGGCGCTCCTGCTGCTTGATCGACTGACTGACCCGCGCCTGTGACACCCGCAGACGTTCCGCCGTCCGTCCGAAATGGAGCTCATCGGCCAGCGCCAGGAATATCTCGATGTCGCGTAGCTCCACCGGGCCGTACCTCCTCGATCCATGATCGTCGCGCCGCGAGTCTACGGCCGTGGCCCCGCCGGGCGTCGAACGATAACCGTCGGCTTATCCGGCGGTTCGATCTTTCGCGTTGTTCGGCGCCGGCGGCCGGGCGATCGTGGATCCCATGAGCGAAACCTTGATCGACATCGTGAAGGTGCCGGATCACCCCGCGCTCTCACGGTGGCGGGCCGTGGCGCCGCACGGTTCCGTGGTCGGGGTGGCCGGCCTGCGGCCGGCCGTCGTGGCGGGGGGCGACCTGCTGCTGCTCGCGGCCCCGGCGGTGAAACCGGGCTCCGCCGAGCTGAGCCTGTCTGTGGCGCCGGGGTGGCGGCGCCGCGGTATCGGCTCCCGGCTCCTGGCCACCGTGCGGGAGGGGGCCGCCGGGCCCTGCCTGGTCGCCGACGTGACCGACGGCTCGCCGGGGGAGGCGTTCTGCCTGCGGCACGGCTTCCGGCGCATCCGTTCCTGGCGCCGCGAGCTGCTCGGCCTCGGCGACGTGCACGGCGTCTGGCTGCGCGAGCCCTGATCCAGCGCCTGCGCGAGGTGCACCCGCACGTCCACGAGATCGAAACCGCCGTGGCCGAGGACGATCTCCGGCCGGTCGCCGGACACCGGCACCTCGGTTTCCATCCCGTACGCCGGACCCGCCGCTACGAACTCACCCTGCCATAGCGTTCACTCTCATCCCAATGCAACGACGTCAGTGGCCATCGTTGCGTTAAAAATAGAGCCGTTGCAACGAAATTATCGTCTCTACCTGCGTTAACGCTGTCAGCATGCAATTAAGTCGTTGCGTGATTTTCGAACGCAACGTAGCGTTTTCGAAGTAAGAAACAACGTATCGAAGGAGCACGAGATGCAGACGTTCGCCACCCCCGCCCCGATCTCCGCCGTCCTGAACATCCCCGCCGGCAGGGTCCGGTTCATCGCCGCGGACCGCGCCGACGCCACCGTCGAGATCCTGCCCGCCGACGCCGCGAAGACCCGCGACGTCACCGCCGCGCAGCACACCACCGTCGAATACGGCGACGGCGTCCTGCGCATCACCGGAACCATCCCCGCCAAGAACCGGATCCTCGGCAACGCCGGCGTCGTCGAGATCACCGTCCAGCTGCCCGCCGGCTCCCACCTCCAGGCCAAGACCGCCACCGCCGAACTCCGCGGCGTCGGCCGCCTCGGCGACGTCACCTACGACAGCGCACACGGCACCGTCAAGCTCGACGAGACCGCCGGGCTGCACCTCACCATCGCCGCCGGCGACGTCCACGTCGGCCGCCTCGGCGGCCCCGCACAGATCAGCACCCAGCAGGGCGACATCACCATCACCGAAGCCACCGACGGTGCCGTCGAACTGAGCACCCAGGCCGGCGACATCACCATCGGCGCCGCACCCGGCGTCTCCGCCAGCCTCAACGCGGGCACCGGCTACGGCCGCATCGACAACGCCCTCAGGAACACCGGCACCCCCGGCCTCACCATCCACGCCACCGCCGCCTACGGCGACATCACCGCCCGCAGCCTCTGAAGGAGCAGACCATCATGACGAACCTGGCCATCGCGGCGAACGGGCTGCGCAAGTCATACGGCGACAAGGTCGTGCTCGACGGCGTCGACCTCGCCGTCGCCGAAGGAACGATCTTCGCCCTGCTCGGCCCGAACGGCGCCGGCAAGACCACGGCCGTGAAGATCCTCTCCACGCTCATCTCCGCCGGCCCGGGCACTGGCGGCATCCACATCGGCGGCCACGACCTGGCCGCCGACCCGCAGGCGGTCCGCGCCGCGATCGGCGTCACCGGCCAGTTCTCCGCCGTCGACGGCCTGATCACCGGCGAGGAGAACATGCTGCTCATGGCGGACCTGCACCACCTGTCCCGCGGCGAGGCCCGGCGCACCACGGCCGGGCTGCTGGAGCGCTTCGACCTGGTCGACGCCGCGAAGAAGCCCGCCTCCAGCTACTCCGGCGGCATGAAGCGCCGCCTGGACATCGCCATGACGCTGGTCGGCAACCCGCGGATCATCTTCCTCGACGAGCCCACCACCGGCCTCGACCCCCGCGCCCGGCACACCATGTGGCAGATCGTCCGCGAGCTGGTCGCCGACGGCGTCACCGTCCTGCTCACCACCCAGTACCTGGAGGAGGCCGACGAACTCGCCGACCGCATCGCCGTGCTGCACAACGGCCGGATCGCCGCCGAGGGCACCGCGGAGGAGCTGAAGCGGCTGATCCCCGGTGGGCACGTGCGGCTGCGCTTCACCGACCCGGTCGCCTACCAGTCCGCGACCCTCGCCCTGCCCGAGGTCGCCCGCGACGACGAGGCGCTGACGCTACAGATCCCCTGCGGCGGCAGCCAGCGCGAGCTCCGCGCCATCCTCGACCGGCTGGACGACGCCGGCATCGAGGCCGACGACCTCACCGTGCACACCCCCGACCTCGACGACGTCTTCTTCGCGCTCACCGCCGACGCCGACGTCACCGCCAAGCCCAAGGAGACCGTCCGATGAGCACCCTCGCCCTCGCCGCCCGCGACTCGTCCACGATGCTGCGCCGCAACCTGCTGCACGCCCGGCGCTACCCGTCGCTGACCCTGAACCTGCTGCTGACCCCGATCATGCTGTTGTTGCTGTTCGTCTACATATTCGGCGACACGATGGGCTCGGGCATCGTCGGCGGCGGGGGCCGGTCCGCGTACCTCGCGTACATCGTCCCGGGGCTGTTGCTGATGACCATCGGCAGCACCGTGATCGGGACCGCGGTGTCCGTCTCCAACGACATGGCCGAGGGCATCATCGCCCGCTTCCGCACGATGGCGATCCACCGCCCGTCGGTGCTGGTCGGGCACGTCGTCGGCAGCGTGATGCAGTCGGTCATGAGCGTGGTCCTGGTCGGTGCGGTCGCCGTCGCCATCGGCTTCCGGTCGACGGACGCCACGGTCCTGGACTGGCTGGCGGCGTTCGGGGTCCTCGTCCTGTTCGCCCTGGCGCTCACCTGGCTCGCGGTCGGCCTCGGCCTGGTCAGCCCGAACGCCGAGGCGGCCAGCAACAACGCGATGCCGCTGATCCTGCTGCCGCTGCTGTCCAGCGCCTTCGTCCCGGTCGACTCGATGCCCGGCTGGTTTCAGCCGATCGCCGAGTACCAGCCCTTCACGCCCGCCATCGAAACCCTCCGGGGCCTGCTGCTGGGCACCGAGATCGGCCGCAACGGGTGGCTCACCGTCGCCTGGTGCGTTGGCCTCACCGTCCTCGGCTACTTCTGGTCCACCTCGACGTTCAACCGCGACCCGAAATAGCCGCGGACGCGGAACGGGGCGGCGTACTCCGACACCACGTCGGCGTACGCCGCCCCGCCGCTTCTCCGGGTCAGCCGGCCGGCCGGTTTCCGCGGCGGTCCGCGGTCCGCGTGTGTGGTCCGGGTGCCGGCGCCGCGTCCACGACCTCCACCGAGAGCACCGCCCGGGCGTCGACGGTCACGTTCGCGGGCACCCCCGCCGACGCGCCGGCCGTCACGTCGCGCTCGCCCAGATACCGGTAACTGTCGGCGGCGAAGATCAGCTCCGACCGGATGCCCTGCCGGGCAGCGGGCGCCCGACGGCGATGCCCGGCCGGCCGGCCCCGTCGACCGCGTCGGCGATCAGCCGCACGTCGGGCTGCGCGGACATCAGCTGGTACACCGCCGCCCGCAGCCTCGGCGGTGCGAGGGGTGCGGGCGAGGCCGGCCGGCACGTCCCAGGTCTCCTCCGCCCGGGAGGCGCCGCGGTTGCGGCGGAGGCGCCGGCCAGGGCGCCTCCGCGGCGGGGGATTACCGTACGGCCCAGACCTGCGCCCCGGTGCCGTTGCACTCCCAGAGCTGGACCAGCGTCCCGTTCGCGGTGCCGCCGGCGTTGACGTCGATGCACTTGCCGGACGCGGTGACGACGATCGTGCCGTTGGCATTGAAGGTGAACTTCTGCGCCGCGGTGCCGTTGCAGATCCAGCTCTGCACCTTGGTGCCGTTGGCGGTGCCGGCGCCGCTCACGTCGAGGCACCGGTCACCGAAGATCCGCAGCTCGCCGGCCGCGGTGCGGGTCCAGCGCTGGTTGCTGCCGCCATGGCAGTCCCAGATGAGCGCCTGGGCGCCGTTGGTGCCGCTGGCACCGGAGATGTCGAGGCAGCGGGTGGCCTGCGGATTCGAGAGCAGCGCCGCCGCACCGGTCGGCGGCGTCGTGATGGTGCCCAGGCTCGCCGGAACGGACTGCAGCGCGGAGAACCACCGCGCGGCCATCTTGTCGTATCCCGTCGCGTTCGGGTGCAGGCCGTCGGCGAGGTCGGCGACGGTGAGCGCCGAGTGCATGTCGACCAGGTGGGTCATCGGGCCCTTCTGCGCGACGATGCCGGGCAGCGCGGCGTTGAACGTCTGCGTCTTCGTCTCGTTGCCCGCGTTGCTGGTGGGGGTGATCTGCGCGACGAAGAGCTCGACGTTGGGCGCCAGCACCCGGATGTGGTCGATGAGCGCCGACAGCCGGGCCGGGGCGTTGGCCACGTCGTAGTTCTGCCCGATGTCGTTGGTGCCGATGTGCAGCAGGATCGTCCGGGGGTTCGCCGTACGCATCCAGCCGGTGATGTTCGCGTCGAGCTCGTCGATGCGCCAGCCGGAGTGGCCCTCGTGGTCGTGGTCACCGAGGGCGGCCGGCCCGTTGAAGCCCGAGCCGACGAAGTCGGTCAACCGGCCGGCGTTCGCCAGGCGCTGCCACAGCCCGATCCGGTAGCCGCCGGGCACGTTGAATCCGTCCGTGATGGAGTCGCCGAGCGGCATTATCCGTACGCCGCCGTTCGACTCGGCCATGGCCGGCGTGCCGCCCGCGACCGCCAGTCCGATCGCCAGGGCGAGCCCGAGGCCGGCCGCTCCCCATCGCCTGAGGTTCAATCGCATAGCTGATCCTTTCGTGCGTTCCGGGGTTTCGGGGCGTCGGGTCAGCTGCGGAACCACTTCTGATTGGCGCCGCCGTTGCAGGTCCAGATCTCCATCAGGGTGCCGTTGGCGGTGCCGTGCGCGGTCGCGTCGAGGCACTTGCCGGAGCTGGCGCCGACGATGGTGCCGTCGGCGTTGATGGTCCATTGCTGGTTGGTGCCGCCGGTGCAGTCCCAGATGATCACCGGGGTGCCGTCGGCGGTGCCGCCCCCGCTGGCGTCGAGGCACTTGGCGCCGTAGACCATCAGTTGCTTGGATGCGGTGGCCGTCCACGACTGGTTGGCCGCGACGTTGCAGTCCCAGAGGGCGACCACGGTGCCGTTCGCCTCGGTGGCGCCGGGCACGTCGACGCACCGCCCGGACTCCTGCCCGCGCAGCACGCCGACCGTCTGCTGCGGCGGCGGCGGGCCGGCGTTCTGGGTGATGGTGAGGTTGTCGAACTGGTCGGTCTGGTATCCCACCACGCCGAGCCCGGCCTGGCCGGTGGCGTACGAGCCGTCGTTGACGGTGCCGAGGGTGGTGCCGTCGAGGACGGCGGTGATCTGGGTGCCGGTGAAGCCCAGCCTGATGTTGTGCCAGGTGTTCAGGCCGAGCGCGGGCCGGGTGCCCGAGGCCAGCGTCGTGTCGGTGTTGGAGGTGGTGTGCCTGGTGATCGACCAGGCGCCGGTGTTGCCGATCCGCAGCTGATAGGCGGCCTGCCGGTTCTGCGGGCGCAGTTGGGTGTTGGCCCGGCCGAGCAGGGTGACGGTGCCGGCCTGCTGCATGTTCACGTCGACGCCGACCGTGTAGTTGTACCAGGATGGGTCGCCGATGAGGGTGAAGGCGTCGCTGTCGTCCTGCCAGTTGATCGGCTGGACCGGGGCGACCTGTTGCAGGCAGTTGCCGGAGCGGCCGGCGGCGCAGGCGCGTACCTCGTAGGAGCCCTGCATGTCCTCGGTGTATCGGGGCAGGGCGCGGCCGGCGTACCCGTCGAAGTTGTCGGAGTACGGCAGCGCGAGGCCGCCGCCGGCCGGGCTGGTCGCGGTGCCCTTGCCCTGCCCGGTCGTGGTGGTGACCGAGTAGATGCGGTTGGGCTGCAGGGTCAGCGTGTAGGCGCCCCCGGACGGCACGATGTCGGCCTGCCGGGCGAAGTGGTCGGCGGGGTTGTTCGAGCCCATGTCGGTCGCCCAGACGTGCACGGTGCCGGTGCTCAGGCCGCCCGAGACGGTGACGTTGACGGTCTGCGCGGCGGTGCTCCCGCTGGTCTCGTAGACGGTGGTGTAGTCGCTGTTGTTCGGCGACTTCAGCGAGACGTAGCTGCCGTTGGCCCGGTTTCCGCCGAGGTAGCCGCTGGCCGAGCTGTTGAGGTAGTGCCAGCCCGGCTGGGTGAACTGCCCATAATGGGCGTTGGCCCACAGGTTCTTGCCGACCCGGTACGCGCCGGACCACGGCGACCCGGCGTCCATGAGCCCGACCGTCGCGTACGGCAGGTTCGGGGTGATCGCGGCGATCAGCGGCCAGTTCAGGTATCCGCTGATCTCCGCGTCGAGGTATCCGCGGTTGACCGTGCGGATGTAGGGCACCACGCCCGAGTTGTCGTCCTGCGAGCCGAACTCGCTGGCCCACAGGGGTTTGCCGGAGTTGCGCGCGTTCTGCGTGGTGGAGCAGGACTCGGCCTGGGACAGGTAGCCGCAGACGTAGTGGTTGCCGAGCACGCCGACGGCGTTCTTGAGGGTCGCGTCGCCGGCGAACTCGTCGGCCATGCCCCAGCCGCTGTCGTCGCCGACGATCTGCACGGAGCCGTAACCGGCCGCGTTGAGCGCGCTGCGCAGGTTCTTGTACCAGCCGCTGTCGTGGCCGCGCTCGTTCCAGCCGCCGAGGTAGCTGATGGTCAGGCCGTGCTGCCTGGCGCAGTTCAGCCAGGAAATGTCGTAGTCGATCATGTCCTGGGACCAGAAGTTGTGGTTGCCGACCCAGCCGGGCGCGGTCCACGGCAGGGCGACCAGCTTGATGTTCGGGTTGCGCGCGACAGCCTGCCCGCCGAGCCAGAACTCGTACCCCACGTTGCAGTTGATGTCTCCGCGCACGTGCTGGTGGCTGGGCTCGGAGCCGTCGGTGGAGTTGGCGTCGCCGCCGATCTCGAGCTTGAGCAGCTGGACCGCGGCGCCGTAGCCCGGTTTGAACAGGTAGTCCAGGATCTGCGAGCGCTGCGGCTCGGGGTAGTCGACCAGCAGCCGCGAGTTGCCGCCGCCACCGCTGATCGCGCCGACGCCGTCGAAGGTGCGGCCGACGATGCCGCCGTTCACGTTGACCGCCGTGGTGGCGGCCTGCGCCGGGGCCGCGCCGGCGACGCCGACGGCCGAGGCGAGCAGTGCCAGGCACGAGAGCGTGATCATTTTTGTGCGAATGCGTTGGCCTAGATGGGCGGGATGCATGAGCCCTCTCCTTCCGTGCGGGGATCACGAGGAGTCGTTCATCGCGCGGGGACGCGACTGCTCTGAGCACGAGAAATCCTGCCCACGGCGCCCTCGGCGGGGTGTCGGCGGCATCGACGTGGATGCCGCCGCCCCGGGTAGGCGCCGCGTGGTCGAGGGCCAGGATGGCCGCCGGCTCAGCCGTCAGTCGAACAAACCCAGACATCGATAATCAAAGATGAACGTGGTGCGAAAGTCAATGTTCCCGGCGACAAGATGCCGCTCATTGGAGGGTGAGGGCGTACAGCTGGATGCGGGCGTCGTCGGGCAGGGTGACCGAGCGCAGGTCCTTGCCCGGATCCAGCGCGACGGCGAAGCCGAACAGGCTGACCGCCGGCCCGTCGGTGCCCTGGCCTGCCTTGATCCGGTGCGGCATGGCGAGCACCGTCGTCCCGCCGCTGCCCGGGGTGCCGCACCAGTCCGGGACCGTCAGCGCCGCCGCGGCGGTGCTGCCGTCGGCGTACCGGACGGTCACCGTGCCGGGCGTCGCGCCGTGATGGGCGGCGACGACGAGCCGCATCGTGCCGCGCCGCACGGTGGGCAGCGGCAGGGTCTGCCGGCCGGCCTGGACGAAGTTGCGGGCGGTGCCCGCGGTCGGCGGGGCGCTGTAGGCCACCCCGCCCCAGGTCACCGTGCCGGCCGGCGGGAGCAGCGCGGCGTCGTAGCTCCAGCCGCTGTCGTCGAAGTTGCCCTCCCCGGAGGCCGTCGTCGTGGCGGTGCCGTCCCGGGTGCGTGCCGCGGAGAGGTCGACCGCACACTGCGTACCGGAGGTCACGGCGCAGTTGGCCGCCGCCGTGGTGTTCACCGACGGCGGCTGGTCGGCCGCGGCGGTGCCCCAGGCCGACGGCGCGGTGCCGACGGTGTGCGCGATGGTGCCGCCGCGGGCGATGGTCTGCCAATCGAGCCAGTTCGGGGCGTGCGCGGCGCCGTTGACCTGTACGGACTGCACGTAGCGGCGGGCGTCGCCGACGTCCGGCGCGGTGATCGTCAGGGTTCCGCCCTGCCGGTCGGCGTACCCGCCGATCCGCACCGTGGCCGACGGGAACTGCGGGCTGCTCACGGTCAGGAAGTTCGCGCCGCTCATGGTCGGGTAGAGGCCGAGGGAGGAGAAGACGTACCAGGCGCTCATCGTGCCGAGGTCGTCGTTTCCGGTCATGCCGTCCGGGCCGGTGGTGAACAGCGTCATCGCGGCGCGGACCACGGTGGCGGTCTTGGCCGGGGCGCCGGCCCAGTGATACAGGTACGGCGCCAGCAGGTCCGGCTCGTTGTTCGGGTTGTAGGTCGCCTTGCCGTAGTAGTCGTAGGGGCTGGCGATCCAGTCGGCGCGCGCGGTGCCGGCCGGATCGGTCAGCAGCTTCGGGTACGCGAAGAAGCTGTCGAGCCGCTGCTCGGCCGACTGCCGCCCGCCCATCAGCGAGACCAGCCCGGCCGGGTCCTGCGGCACCAGCCACTGATACTGGTAGGCGCCGCCCTCGTGGAACTGGTGACCCGCGTCGACCGGGTTGTACGGCGTGACCCACGAGCCCGACGTGGTCCGCGGCCGGAACTGCTTGATCGAGGCGTCCCAGAGGTTGTGGTACCACTGCCCGCGCCCGGCGAGCAGCTTGGCGTCGGCGGTCTGGCCGAGCGCGGTGGCCATCAGGGCGAGGGAGGCGTCCGCCGCGGCGTATTCGAGGGTGGCCGAGGCGGGGTGGACGCAGTCGTTGTCGCCGCCCTGGTG
>NZ_JBEZXZ010000089.1:0-33925 GCF_040638275.1 Actinoplanes sp. NPDC026623
CGCCGTCGTCCCCCTCCGCCCCGGCGCCGGCCGCGCCCGTTGCGGCGGCGTCCGTGTCCGCCCCGCCGTCGAGGCCCGCCACCACGAAGGCGGCCGCCGTCCGCGGCGGGCCCGTGCCGTTGCGGGCCGGCCGGGCCATGTTCGGCTCGTACCTCGCGCTGAGCGGGAGGTCGCTCGCGGAGAGCATCGCGCTGCGCCGCCGCCAACTGGGCCGCGACCAGGACATCGTGCACGTCTTCTACCCCTGGGACGGGTACGTGCCGTCGTCGGAGCCGGCCGTCGCCCGCTCCAGCACGCTCATGGTCTCGTGGCACGGCGCGCCGTACGCCGGGATCAACGACGGCTCGTCCGACCGGAACATCGCCCGGGTCGCGCGGAAGCTGGCCGGGATGAAGCGGCCGATCCTGCTGCGCTGGGGCTGGGAGATGAACGGCGACTGGTTCGAGTGGGACGGCGCGCACAACGGCCGCGACGCCGCCGCGTACGTCAAGGCGTGGCGCCGGATGCACCGCATCTTCCGCGAGCAGGGCGCCGGCAACGTCGCCTGGGTCTGGAGCCCGAACTGGAACTCGGCCCCAGCGCAGTCCTGGAACCGCATCCAGCGCTACTACCCGGGCGACGACTACGTCGACTGGGTGGGCGTCTCCGGCTACGACTTCTACGCCGAGTCGCCGAGGACCCTCTTCACCGAGGTCTGCGAGGCCTACGGCGAGCGCAAGCCGATCATCCTCAGCGAGACCGCCGCGGTCGACGGCGTCGGCATCAGCAAGGCGGCGTGGATCGCGAAGCTCTCGGCCTGGGTCGAGGCGACCCCGGCGGTCGGCGCCGTGGTCTGGTTCGACACCGACACCCAGCAGGGCTCCGGACACGACTTCCGGCCGGACACCTCCGCCGCGGCGCTGGCCGCGTACCGGAAGATGGCGCGCAGCGCCCGGTTCTCCGGCTGACCCGCACGCGCGGGAGTTTCCGCGCGGGTCGGTGTGCGCGGCCCCGCGGGAGTGCGGTACCCCCGGCGGATGTGCTGACATGGATCTCGTGACCCGGATGACCCGGCGGGGCCTGCCGTCCGATGTGCTCGTCCCGGCGGCGCGGCCGTGAGCCGGGCCATCGCCTCGGTGTTCGAGGCGGCCGAATCGGTGGCGCGGGCCGCGGGTGTCCGGGTGCGCACGGTGTCCGGTTTGGACGAGCTCGAATCCCTCGACCGGCTGCTCGCCGGCATCTGGCAGGAGGACGCGGGCGGACCGCTGCTCGGCACCGAGCTGCTGCGCGCCCTGGCGAAGTCCGGCAACTACGTGGCCGGCGCCTACGACGGCGCCACAGCGGTCGGTGCCGCGGCCGGCTTCTTCTCCGCGCCGGCGAACCGCGAGCTGCACAGCCACATCGCCGGCGTCGGTCCCGCGGGGGCCGGCCGCGGCATCGGCTTCGCGCTCAAGCAGCACCAGCGGGCCTGGGCCCTGCACCAGGGCGCCACCATGATCAGCTGGACCTTCGACCCGCTCGTCGCCCGCAACGCCTACTTCAACCTGGCGAAGCTCGCGGCGGTCCCGACCGAATACCTGCCGAACTTCTACGGCGCGATGCACGACCGGATCAACGGCGACCAGGACAGCGACCGGCTGCTCGTGTGCTGGGACCTCCTCGCGCCGGCGGTCGTCGCGGCGACCGCGGGCCGGCCGCACCACCTCGCGCGCCCGGACGACGCGACCGTGGCGCTGCGCCGCGGACCCGACGGCGGCCCCCGGCCGGGCTCCCCGCACGGGCACACCGTGCTGGTGGCCGTCCCCGGCGACATCGAGGCGCTGCGCCGGGAGGCACCCGAGGTCGCCGGGCGCTGGCGGGTCGCGGTCCGCGACACCCTGACGACCCTGCTCGGCGACGGCCTGCGCTTCGCCGGCTTCCACCGCGACGGCTGGTACGTGCTCACCCGCCCCGCCGCGGCGCGGCGCCGGTGAGGCTCGAGGGCGTCGAGCTGCGCCGCGTCACCATGCCGCTGGTCGCGCCGTTCCGCACCTCGTTCGGCACCGAGACCACCCGCGACGTCCTGCTCGTGCGGGTCGTCACCGGCGCCGCCGAGGGCTGGGGCGAGTGCGTGGCGATGTCCGGCCCGCTCTACTCGCCCGAATACACCGAGGCGGCCGCCGACGTGCTGCGCCGCTTCCTGATCCCGGCGCTGGCCGCGGCGCCGCGGCTGGACGCGTACGCGGTCGGGCCCGCGCTGACGCCGTTCAAGGGTCACCGGATGGCCAAGGCCGCGCTGGAGACGGCCGTGCTCGATGCCGAGCTGCGCGAACAGGGCCGCCCGCTCGCCCGCGAGCTCGGCGCGGTGCACGAGCGGGTGCCGTGCGGCGTCTCGGTCGGCATCATGTCGAGCATCGGCGAGCTGCTCGACGCGGTCGGCGGCTACCTCGAGGCCGGCTACCGGCGGATCAAGCTGAAGATCGAGCCGGGCTGGGACGTGGAGCCCGTCCGCGCGGTCCGCGAGCACTTCGGCGACGTGCCGCTGCAGGTGGACGCGAACACGGCGTACCTGCCGTCGGACGCGCGGCACCTCGCCCGGCTCGACCCGTTCGGCCTGCTGCTGATCGAGCAGCCGCTGGACGAGGAGGACCTGCTCGGGCACGCCGAGCTGGCACGGCGGATCAGCACCCCGGTGTGCCTCGACGAGTCGATCACCTCCGCCCGGACGGCCGCCGCGGCCATCACGCTGGGCGCGGCGGCGATCGTCAACGTCAAGCCCGGCCGGGTCGGCGGCTACCTGGAGGCCCGCCGCATCCACGACGTCTGCGTGGCGCACGGCGTACCGGTCTGGTGCGGCGGGATGCTCGAGACCGGCCTGGGCCGGGCCGCCAACGTGGCCCTGGCCGCCCTGCCGGGCTTCCTGCTGCCGGGCGACACGTCCGCATCGGACCGCTACTACCGCACCGATCTCACCGCGCCGTTCGTCCTGCACGACGGCCACCTGCCGGTGCCGGCCGGCCCGGGCCTCGGCGTCGAGCCGCTGCCGGAGGTGCTGCGGGAGGTCAGCACGGCGACGGAATGGATCGCGCTCTGATCAGGCGGGCTGCCACAGCTCGATGCGGGTGCCCTCGGGGTCGGTCACCCAGCCGAACCGGCCGACACCCTCCATGTCCTGGGTCTCCCCGGCGACGTCAGCGCCCTTGGCGCGCAGCTGGGCGAGCATCGCGTCGAGGTCGCGGACCCGGAAGTTGAGCATGGTCTGCTGGGCGCGGGACCCGAAGTAGTCGGTCCCGGACTCGAACGGCGCGAACACCGTGGGCCCGGCCTCCTGGCGCCACAGGCCGGTCTCGTCGGCGTCCAGGCCCAGACAGTCGCGGTACCACGCGCTCAGCGCCGCCGGGTCGACGGCCCGCTTGAAGTATCCACCGATTCCCAGCACACGTTCCATGCCGCCATCCTGCCATCAGCGCGGGGGCGGGGGAGCGGTGCTGGCACGCGGCACCAGCCGGGTCGGCACCAGGACCGTGCCCGGCGCCTCCGGCTCGTTGCGGATCTGCCGCAGCAGGGCCTGCACGCAGCGGCGGCCGACCTCCGCGAAGTCCTGGTGCACCGTCGTGAGTGGCGGGATGAACGACGAGGAGTCCGGGATGTCGTCGAAGCCGACGATGCTGACCTCGCCGGGCACGCCGCGGCCGTGCTCGTGCAGCGCCCGCAGCAGGCCGAGCGCCATCTGGTCGTTGGCGGCGAAGATCGCCGTGCACCCGGGCTCGCCGGCCAGGGCGAGGCCGGCCCGGTAGCCGGACTCCGCCGACCAGTCGCCGCGGTGCGGAGGCGGCACGAACCGGCCCGCCGCGAGCAGCGTGCGCCGCCACGCCTGGGTGCGGCGCTCTGCGGCGAACGACTCGGCCGGGCCGGCCACGTGCCACACCGTCTCGTGTCCGAGGTCGAGCAGGTGCCGCACGGCCTGGCGGGTGCCGTCGGCCTGGTCGGTGTCGACCACCGGGTAGCGGTCGCCGGCGTCCGAGTCGACGACCACCACCTGCACCCCGGGCGGCAGGGTGAGGTTCGCCGAGTCGAGCAGGTGCACCTCCATGATCACGATGATGCCGTCGACCGCCAGCTCGCCGAGCCGGGTGAACGCGCCGAGCACGCCGTCCTGGGTCGGCACCGCCACCGGGATCAGCGTGATCGCGTAGCCCTCCCGGGCCGCGTAGCCGGCGATCGCCTCGACCGTGCGGCTGTTGCCGGTGGTCGCGAGGGTGAAGAGGATGACGCCGATGGTGCGGAACTCGCCGAGCTTGAGGGCCCGGGCGGCGCTGTTGGGGCGGTAGCCGAGCTCCTGCATCGCGGCCAGCACCTGTTGGCGGGTGGACTCGACCACGCTCGGATGCCCGGTGGAGACGCGCGACACGGTCTGCGACGAGACGCCGGCGAGCCGGGCCACGTCGGCCATGGAGACCGCTCGCCCGGGGCGCCCGGTTCGGCCAGTCGTCATCGGCGGCAACTCCTTCTTGACGTTCCGCAACCGCGGTGAAACGATCAGCACCAATGTTAACGTAAACATCACTCGGTCGGGTGCGGTGCGTGATGTTTACGCAAACATCGATGAGCGGGAAGGGGGCGCGGTGGCCACGAGAGGACGCCGGTCCTGGGCGGGCTGGCAGTTCGTCGCACCCTTCATGGCCGTGTTCGCGCTGGTCTTCCTCGCACCCATCGCCTACTCGATCCATCTCAGCCTGTTCAAGAACCGGCTGATCGGCGGCAACTCGTTCGTCGGCCTGGACAACTACCGGCAGGCGCTCGACGACCCGAAATTCTGGTCCGCGCTCGGGCGCGTCTCGGTCTTCCTGGTCGTCCAGGTGCCGATCATGCTGTTCCTCGCCCTGCTGGTCGCGCTCGCCATCGACAGCGGACGGCTCTACGGCAAGAGCTTCTTCCGGGTGTCGATCTTCCTGCCCTACGCGGTCCCGGCCGTCGTCGCGACGCTGATGTGGGGCTTCATGTACGGCTCCCGCTTCGGCCTGATCGGCAACATCAACGACGCCCTCGGCACCGGCCTGCCGGACCCGCTGCAGCCCAGCTGGGTGCTCGCGTCCATCGGCAACATCGTGACCTGGGAGTTCGTCGGCTACAACATGCTGATCTTCTACTCGGCGCTGCGCACCGTGCCGGGCACCCTCTACGAGCAGGCCGAGATCGACGGCGCCGGCGAGCTCCGGATCATCCGGGCGATCAAGCTGCCCGCCATCCGCGGCGCCCTGGTCGTCGCCACCATCTTCTCCGTCATCGGCAGCTTCCAGCTCTTCAACGAGCCGAGCATCCTGCGGAACCTCGCGCCGAACGCGATCACCACCTACTTCACCCCGAACCTGTACGCGTACTCGCTGTCCTTCTCGGGCCAGCAGTACAACTACTCCGCCACCGTGGCCATCGTCATGGGCGCCATCACCATGGTCATCGCGTACGTCGTGCAGTTGCGCGGCACGAAGGAGCGCTGAGCCGTGGCAACGATGCTGCGCCCCCCGGCGACCGGGTCGGCACGGGCGCGCGCCGGCGGATCCACCGGGCCCCGCCGCCGCCGGAGCGTGGTCCTGACCGGGCTCACCGCGATCATGCTGGTCTACAGCCTGATCCCGCTGGCCTGGCTGGTCATCAACGCGACGAAGACGCAGGACGGGCTGTTCACCTCCTTCGGCCTGTGGTTCGACGACGGGCGCTTCGCCCTGTGGGACAACGTGCGCGCGACGCTGACCTACGACGACGGCATCTTCCTGCGCTGGCTCGGCAACACCGTGCTGTACGTGGTCGTCGGCGCCGGCGGCGCGACGGTGCTCGCCGCGCTCGCCGGGTACGGGCTGGCGAAGTTCGACTTCCCCGGCCGGCGCGCGGTCTTCGCCGTCGTCATCGGCGCGGTAGCGGTGCCCGGCACCGCGCTGGCCGTGCCGACCTTCCTGATGTTCAGCCGGATGGGCCTGACCAACACGCCGTGGTCGGTCATCATCCCGTCGCTGATCACCCCGTTCGGGCTCTACCTGATGTGGACGTTCGCGGACCAGGCGATCCCGGACGAGATCCTCGAGGCGGCGCGGGTCGACGGGGCGAGCGAGCTGCGGACCTTCTTCACGATCTGCGTGCCGATGCTCGCCCCGGGCATCGTCACGGTCCTGCTCTTCAGCATGGTCGCCACCTGGAACAACTACTTCCTTCCACTGATCATGCTCAAGGACCCGGACTGGTACCCGCTCACCCTCGGGCTCAACGCCTGGAACGCGCAGGCCGCCACCGCGGGCGGCACGGCCGTCTTCAACCTCGTCATCACCGGATCGCTCCTCACGATCCTCCCGCTGCTCGCCGCGTTCCTGCTGCTGCAGCGGTACTGGCAGTCCGGCCTCGCCGCCGGCAGCGTCAAGCAATAGAAGGGACCCCCATGTCGACTCTCACCCGGCGGCGCCTGCTCGCGGCAGCCGCGGCCGCAGCCACCACCCTGGCCCTGGCCGCGTGCGGCGACGACGATGATGGCGGCGGGAGCACCTCGGGCGCCGCCGTCTCCGACGCCGACGTCCAGGCCGCCCTGAACAACGGCGGCGACCTGACGGTGTGGGCCTGGGAGCCCACCCTCAAGCAGGTGCTCGTCAAGTTCCAGCAGGCCTACCCCAAAGTCAAGATCAATCTCGTCAACGCCGGTACGGGCAACGACCAGTACACCGCGCTGCAGAACGCGATCGCGGCCGGCTCGGGCATCCCGGACGTGGCCCAGCTCGAGTACTACGCGCTGCCGCAGTTCGCCCTCGCCAAGTCGGTCACCGACCTGAACGGCTTCGGGGCCGATGCGCTGAAGGACCGCTACACGCCCGGACCGTGGGCGTCGGTGCACAGCGGCAAGGGCATCTACGGCCTGCCGATGGACTCCGGCCCGATGGCGCTGTTCTACAACAAGGAGGTCTTCGACAAACACGGCATCGCCGTCCCGGCGACCTGGGCCGAGTATCTCGACGCCGCCCGCAAGCTGCACCGCGCCGACCCGAAGGCCTACATCACCAGTGACACCGGCGACGCCGGCTTCACCACCAGCATGATCTGGCAGGCCGGCGGCAAGCCCTACCAGGTCGACGGCACCAACGTCACGATCAACTTCTCGGACCCGGGATCGACCGAGTTCGTGACCACCTGGCAGACGCTGATCAGCGAGAAGCTGCTGGCGCCGATCGCGCCGTGGACCGACCAGTGGTTCCAGGGCATGAGCAACGGCTCGATCGCGTCACTTGCCACCGGCGCCTGGATGCCCGCGAACTTCACCTCGAGCGCGCCGAGCGGCTCCGGCAAGTGGCGAGTCGCCCCGCTGCCGCAGTGGCAGGCCGGCGCCAAGGCCAGCGCGGAGAACGGCGGCAGCTCCCTGGCCATCCCGGAGAAGAGCACCGCCAAGACCCTCGCGTACGGCTTCCTCAGGTACGCCGCCGAGGGCGAGGGAGTGCAGATCCGCGTCGACAACGGCGCCTTCCCGGCGACCACCGCGCAGCTGCGGTCGCCGGCGTTCCTCGGCGCCGAGTTCAAGTACTTCGGCGGCCAGAAGGCCAACGAGATCTTCGCCCAGTCCGCGCAGGACGTGGTCGGCGGCTGGTCCTACCTGCCGTTCCAGGTCTACGCCAACAGCATCTTCAACGACACCGTCGGCAAGGCGTACGTGTCGTCGACGAAGCTGGCCGACGGCCTCAAGGCGTGGCAGGAGCAGTCCGCCAAGTACGGCACCGAGCAGGGCTTCACCGTCAAGTGACCCCGCAGCGAGGAGATCGCGTGGCAACCCCCCACCGCTGGCTGCGCCGCCCGGACCCGGCAGCACCCCGGCTGGAGTACGGCGCGGACTACAACCCGGAGCAGTGGCCGCGCTCCACCTGGGACGACGACGTGCGCGC
This sequence comes from Actinoplanes sp. NPDC026623, assembly GCF_040638275.1. Taxonomy (NCBI): domain Bacteria; kingdom Bacillati; phylum Actinomycetota; class Actinomycetes; order Micromonosporales; family Micromonosporaceae; genus Actinoplanes; species Actinoplanes sp. NPDC026623. The sequence continues at coordinate 7,869 of NZ_JBEZXZ010000089.1, forward strand.
CATGCGGGCCGCCGGCATCACCGTCGTCTCGCTCGCGATCTTCTCGTGGGCCCGCCTGGAGCCGGCCGAGGGCGCGCTCGACTTCGGCTGGCTCGACGAGGTCATGGACCTGCTGCACGCGGGCGGCATCGCGGTCGACCTGGCCACGGCGACGGCGTCCCCGCCGCCGTGGCTGACCGCCAAGCACCCCGAGATCCTGCCCGTCGACCTCCTCGGCGCCACCCTGTGGCCGGGCGGCCGCCAGCACTGGCGGCCGACCTCGCCCATCTTCGCCGAGCACGCGCTGCGCCTGGTACGCACGATGGCGCTGCGCTACCGCGACCACCCGGCGCTGACCGCGTGGCACGTCTCCAACGAGCTGGGCTGCCACAACGTCTACGACTACTCCGACGACGCCGCCGCCGCGTTCCGCACCTGGCTGCGGGCCCGCTACGGCGACCTGGACGCCCTGAACGCGGCCTGGGGCACCGCGTTCTGGTCGCAGCGGTACAGCGACTGGGCGCAGATCCTGCCGCCGCGGCGGGCGGCGACACACCCCAACCCGACCCAGCAGCTCGACTTCAAGCGCTTCTCGTCCGACGCGCTCAAGGACTACCTGCGCGCCGAGCGGGACGTGCTGCGCGAGCTCACCCCGGACGTTCCGGTCACCACCAACTTCATGGTCATGGGCGACCAGAACGCGATGGACTACGCGGACTGGGCGGCGGAGGTCGACTTCGTCTCCAACGACCACTACGTGCAGAGCGGGCCGCGCGCCCTCGACGAGCTCTCCTTCTCGGCGAACCTCACCGGCCACCTCGCGGGCGGGCGCCCGTGGTTCCTGATGGAACACTCGACCGGCGCGGTGAACTGGCAGCCGGTCAACGTGGCGAAGAAGCCCGGCGAGCTGGCCCGCGACTCGCTGACCCACGTGGCGCACGGCGCGGACGCCGTCTGCTTCTTCCAGTGGCGCCAGTCCGCGGCGGGCGCGGAGAAGTACCACTCGGCGATGCTGCCGCACGCCGGCGAGGACAGCGCGATCTTCCGGTCGGTGGTCGCCCTGGGCGAGACGCTGCGGCGCCTCGCACCCGTCTCCGGTACGGCGCAGAGCCCGGCGCGGGCGGCGATCCTCTTCGACTGGACCTCGTGGTGGGCCAGCGAGCAGGACTCGCACCCGACCGACCGGCTGCGCTACCGCCAGGAGGCCCTCGACTGGTACTCGGCGTTCCTCGACCTCGGCGTGCGCGCGGACGTGGTGCCGGTGGCGGCGGAGCTGTCCGGCTACGACCTGGTGGTCGCGCCGGTGCTGCACGTCGTCCCGGCCGCGCTCGCCGAACGGCTGACGGCGTACGTGCACGGCGGCGGTAACCTGGTGACCACCTACTTCTCCGGCATCGTCGACGAGCACGACCACGTCTGGCTCGGCGGCTACCCGGGCGCGCTGCGCGAGCTGCTCGGCATCCGGATCGAGGAGTTCGCGCCGCTGCCGGACGACGAGCACGCCGTACTCGACAACGGCCTGATCGGCACCCTCTGGACCGACCGGCTCGCGGTCACCGGCCCGGACGTCGACGTGCTCGCGTCGTACTCCGACGCGACGCCCGCCATTACCCGCCGGACGGCCGGCGCGGGCTCGGCCGCGTACGTGTCGACCCGGCTCGGGCCGGACGGCCTGGCGCCGGTGCTCGGCGAGCTGCTGCTCCGCGCGGGGGTCGGCAGCGAGCTGCCGGCCGGGCTGCGCGGCCGGGTCGAGCTCGCGGTCCGGGACGAGTACTGGTTCCTGATCAACCGCACGGCCGAGCCGGTCGAGCTGGCCGGGCTGGCGGGCGAGCCGCTGCACGGCTCGGCGGCGCTGCTCGAGCCCGGGGGAGTCACGGTCCTGCGCCGCCCGGCCTGACCGGCGTCAGCCGGCGGCCAGCAGGCCGAGGCGGTGCGCGGTGGTCGCCGCCTCGGTGCGGCTGGAGACGCTGAGCTTGGCCAGGATGTTCGACACGTGCACGCTCGCGGTCTTCGGGCTGATGAACAGCGCGCTGGCGATCTGACCGTTCGAGCGGCCCTCCGTGACCAGCGCCAGCACCTCCCGCTCGCGACCGGTGAGCAGCGTCCGGCCCCGGGCCGCCGGCGGCCCGGCCGCGACCGCCGGGGACGGACACGGCCCCAGCCGCAGCCGGGCGCGGCCGGCCAGCGCCCGCACGTCGGCCGCGGTGACCGACCGAAGCTCGTCGGCCAGGAACAGGCACTCCCGGGCCGTGGCGGTCGCCGCGGCGGGATCCGGCCGCGGTCCGGAGCACTCCGCCTCGGCCAGCCGGAACAGGCAGTAGCAGAGCGGGTAGGCCTCCTCGGCGGCCCGGGCGGCCACGACCGCGGCCCGCCAGGCGTCGCGCTCGCCGTGGCCCATCCGGCGGGCGACCTCGGCCGCGGCCATCGCCCGGTACGCCTCCATCGGCGGGGTGGTCGCGGGATTCGTCGCCGCGAAGGTGCGCAGCGCCAGGGTCCGCTCCGCCCCCGCCGAGTCGCCGCGCCCGGTCGCCGCGACGTCGGCCTCCACCCGGGTGCCCAGCCAGGTCAGCGGCCAGGCGTAGCGCACGTCGAGCGCGGAGACCGGGCCCTCCAGCCCGGACCGGATCAGGGCACGGGCCTCGGCGAAACGGCCCGCGGCGCGGCTCTGCTCGGCCTTGATGAAGAGCATCGGGGCGGTGAAGCGGGAGTCGTCGGCGCCGATGTGCAGGCGGGCGTCCCGCACGTCCTGCATGGCACCGGCCGCGTCGCCCTGCCACGACCGCAGCCCGGCACGGATCATCAGCAGCGTGTAGGCGACGATGCCGGCGGGGTCGTCGGCGAGCCGCTCCGTGATCACGTCGAGCGCCCGGCGCCACCGGCCGAGCCGGATCAGCGGCTCGGCCAGCATGCCGCCCAGCATGGCGGCCCAGGCCCGGGTGTGGCCCAGCCGGGAGGCCAGGGCGATCCCGGCCTCGGCGCCCTCGACGGCGGCCGCGTGCCGGCCCAGCACCTCCAGGATGTCCGCGTGGTTGATGTGCCCGCGCAGCGCCACGTCGATGATGCCGTGCTCCTCGGCGAGGGCGATGCCCTCACGCAACGGCCCGAGCCCTCGCTCGCCGTACGCGTACCCGGAGACGCCGCCCAGGGTGATCAGCGCCTCGGCCTGCTGGGCGGTCGCGCCGACCGCGGCCGCGGTGCGCGCCGCCTCGCCGGCCAGCGCGCAGGCCTCCTCGGGCGGCCCGATCCACCTGATCGAGTTGGCCAGCGACGCGAGCACCACCGCGCGGGTCGTGGTGGCCGGTTCCGGCGGCAGCAGCCTGAGCGCCTCGCGCAGCTGGGTGGTGGCCTCCTCCTCGCGGCCCAGGTCGCGCAGCATGAACGCGCGCCGCTCGATCATCCGGGCCCGCTGCGCGGGCTCGGCGCCGGTCCCGGTCGCGGTCAGGGCGTGGTCGACGATGGTGAGCCCGCGGCCGGGGTCGCCGGCGGCCCACGCGGCCTCCGCCGACAGCAGGTTGAGCTGGATCCAGTCGATGCCGGCGACCGCCTCCGCGTCCGGCACCCGGGACCAGATCCGCATGGCCCGCTCGAGGTGGCTGCCGGCCTCCGCGGACGCGTACGCGTAGGCGGCCTGGCGGCCGGCGCGCACCGACGCGGCGAGGGCCCGGGGCAGGTCCAGCGCGGCGTACCAGTGATGGGCCAGCGTCGCCGCCACGGCGCCGTCGTCGCCGAGCAGCGCCGGATCCGCGGCCAGGGCCTCGCCGTACGCGGCGTGCAGCAGCGCCCGCTCGCCGGGCAGCATGTCGTCGTAGATGGCGTCGCGGGTGAGCTCGTGCCGGAACGCGTAGCCGTGGCCGGTGTCGTCGACGACCAGCAGATGATGCTCGACGGCCTCGCGCAGCGCGCCGCGCAGGTCCGTCTCGGCCATGCCGGCCACGGCCTGGAGCAGCCGGTGATCGACCCGCGGCCCGGCCGCCGCGGCGGCCTGCAGCGCCCGCTGGGCCGGCTCCGACACGGTCTCGGTGCGTGCCAGCAGCACGTCGCGCAGCGACGGGGGCAGCTCACCCGGATCGGCGCCGCCGTCCACCGCGGCGACGATCTCCTCGACCAGGAAGGCGTTGCCCTGCGAGCGCTCGAACACCACGGAGGCGAACGCCGCCCCCGGGCGGGCCTCGCGGATGGCGTGCACCTGGGCCACGACCTCGTCGCGGTTGAAGCGGCCGAGCTCGATGTGCTCGACGGTGCGCGCCCGATCCCAGGCGGTCAGCAGCGGCCGCAGCGGATGCCGGCGGTGCAGCTCGTCCGAGCGGTAGGTCAGCAGCAGCAGGACGCCGAGCTCGCGCAGGGTCCGCACGAGGAACACCACGAGGTCGCGGGTGGACCGGTCGGCCCAGTGCAGATCCTCGATGATCAGCAGCAGCGGCTGCCGCGCGGCCAGCCGGGTGATCAGGCCGAGGACGTGTTCCAGCAGCCGGGCCGGCGGGCCCTCGGCGTCGGCCCCGGCGGCGATCGACGGGTCGAGCTCGGGCAGCAGCCGGGCGAACTCCCGCCGGGCCGGGCCGAGCAGCCGATCGAGCTCGCCGGCCGGCGCGGACCGGGCCACCGCCCGGAGCACGTCCACCAGCGGCGCGAGCGCCAGGCCCGCGCTGCCGAGCTCCGCGCAGCCGCCGCTGAGCACGCGCACGCCGAGGGACGTGGCCGTGCCGGTCAGCTCCCGCACGAGGCGGGACTTGCCGACGCCGGCCTCGCCGCCGAGCAGCGCCACCGCGCTGCCGCCGCCGGCGGCCCGGCCGAGCAGGGCGCGCAGCCGCGCGAGTTCACCGCGGCGGCCGACGAGAACGGGGCTTACGACATCACGACTCACCACGTCAAGGTAGGCGCGGGGCGCGAATACCGGGATCGCCGAACCGACTCTGTCCGCAAATCGACAATGCACTCCCGGCGCCTAGGCGATTGTCCGCGACCCGACATTTCCCCGGGGCGGCCGTCGCTGCCTGAGGTACCTCAGAGAATGGAAATACGGCGCTTGCCCAATACTGCGATCCGGGCCGGATCCGTAGCGTTTTCGTCATGCCACCGCCGCATTGGCGAGGCCCGATGAAAGGAAACACCTAAATGTTCCGGATCCCGTTCCGCAAGTCGTTCGCCGTCGCCGCGACCAGCGCCGCCGCCTTCGCCGGACTGCTGGTGGCCACCCCGGGCGCCGCACACGCCACCGGCCCGCAGGTTCGTCTCTCCCCGCTGTCCAACCCGTTCCTCTTCCTCGACGTGCAGGGCGGATCGCACGGCGACGGCGCCCCGATCGTCCAGTGGCCGCTCTCCGGCGACAACCAGCTCTTCACGATGCAGCCGTCGGGCAGCCACTTCGAGCTGATCAACAAGGCCAGCAACAAGTGCGTCACCTCCGACGGCGTCGCCGGTCACCAGGTCTACCAGTGGTACTGCCACGGCACCGCCAACCAGCTCTGGGACACCTCGCTGGTCGCGAACAACCTCATCTCGTACCCGATCCGCAATGTCGGCAGCGGCCTCTACCTGGAGGTGGCCGGCAACAGCGGCGCACAGGGGGCGGCGATCGACACCTGGTACTGGAACGGCGGGCCCAACCAGTACTTCAACGGCGCGGGCTCCTGAGCCGACGCGCGAAGCCGGCGCCGAACCCGGGCGCCGGCTCGCCGGGCCCTGGGCTCGGCGGCTGAGCGCGGCGGTTGCTAGGTCCACGCGGTGGGCGACGGCTGGGAACGGCGAATGGCCGCCCGCGCTCGTGGCCGGGCGGGTGAGCGGATCGAGCGCCGGCGGCAGCCGCTCAGGCCCGACCGCGAGGGGCACGCCGGCCACCACCTGCATCGGACATCGCGCGGCACGGAATGTTCGTGCGGCGGCGACTTCCAAGAGGCCTGTTACGTCGATGGTGCCGAGGACGAGGCCTGGTGGGGCTCTCAGTGGTGTGCGGTGTGCGGTCATCCGGGCGTGCGGGTCGAGGGCGCAACGCCCTGAAACCGCCCGTCGGGAATCGCTATCGTTCGTGGGCCGCAATCGCGTGATTGGCATAGCGAACGATCAATTCATGATTCTGCGCGGACCACACGGAATCCGGTTCCCGGGCCAGTGCGGGGGCCATCCATCGGCAGGCGATCGGTAATGCGTCCGCGAGCAGCACGGAGATTTCGTGGCGGCGGGCGCGGTGGACGGCCCACACGCGCAGAAACAGGGCGTCGGCCGGCGCCAGGGAGGCGTTCGCCAGCCGGCGGCTCCTGGACCTGCCGAACCAGTAAACCTCGATGATGTCCTGGTTCCCGGGCGAGACCGGGTGGCCGGCGAAGGCGAGACTTCCTATGGTGACGCCGGCCTCGCGAAGCGACCGCTCGATGAGCCCGCGGCCCACGGGATAGGACATGCCTGACCGCAGGCGGTCCCTGCCGTACTCCGCCCACGGCAGCTCATCCGGCATATCGGTCAGGCTAGGCGTGGTCGAACGGCGATCGTCGCCTCGGGCGAATCATGGTGCGCAATCCGGCACGCTGCTCGCCGCCACGGTCCGGAAAAGTTTTTCCGCCGGGCCGGCAACCTTTCCGGGCCGGCGGGCCACTGATGGGGCAAGTGACTCGCGGGGTGGCCGTTCCAACAGGACCTCAACCGGCCTCCCCGCGAGTTCCCGATCGGCTGAACCGCGGCCGCTCCGGTTCCGTAAACCTCACCGCCGGGGCAACCGGTTCCACCCGTACACCCATGGGGAAGGATCGTGTGAGGGACACCGATCACGAGCGCGACTTCCGGCGTTTCTTCGAGCGGCACCACGCGGACCTGTCGCGGCTCGCCTACCTGGTCACGGGCGACTCCGGGGTGGCCGACGACCTCGCGGCGGACGCGTTCGTCGAGGTGTGGCGGCACTGGGAGCGGGTCGAGGCCGCCGACAGCCCGATCGCGTACGCCCGCGGCATCCTGGCCAACCTGGCCCGGCAGTGGATCAAGCGGCAGAGCCGGGAGCGGCTGGGCCTGCTCGGCCTCGGCCTGCTGCGCCGCGACCGGGCCGAACCGGACACGCCCGCGGTCCTCGACGTCCGGGCGGCCCTGCGCCACCTGCCGCTGCGCCGCCGCGAGTGCGTGGTGCTGCGGTACGCGTTCGACGTGCCGGAGCGCGAGGTCGCCGAGATCCTCGGCATCTCGGTCGGCGCGGTGAAGAGCCTGACGTCGCGCGGGGCGGCCCAGTTGACCGAGTATCTCAAGCAACTGCCAGTCACGACGGGAGGACTGAGTGCGTCAGCGGGATGAGCACGACCTCCGCGTCATGCTGCGCGAGGAGGCGGACCGGCACCGGACGGACCGCGGGGCGATGCTGGACCGGATCGCCCGGGGCCGCGGTGCGCACGCCTCCGCTCGGCGCAGCCGCGCCCACGCCCTGCTGCGGCCGGCGGCCGCGGCGATCGCGGTGGCGGTGGTGCTGGTGCTGGGCATCGCCGGCGTGCGGGTCGCCAACCGGAGCCCGGGCCCGGACGACGTGCCGGTGGCCGTCGCGCCGGTCACGGCCGCACCGGTCGCCGCCGCGCCGACGACGCGGCCGCCGGAGTCCCCGCGGGCGTCGGCCAGCAGCGGCACCACCACGAGGACCAAGGAGCCGCCGACGGCGCGCCCCGCCCGGGACGGCTTCCTGTCCTCGGCGGGCGCGGTCGACCCGAACTCCAACAGCGGCTGGGCGCAGGGCAACGTCGTGCTCGAGAACACCAGGACCCTCACCGCGCTGGACGTCACCGTCGACGTCGCGATGACACCGGGCCTGGTCGAGACCGGCCGCTGGAGCACGGTGCCGGCGAACCTGCTGACCACGATGAGCAGCCGCAGGGGCGACCGGCTGGTGTTCCGCTTCACCCTGGCGAAGGGCGCCACGCTCGCCCCGGGCAGCTACACCTTCGCGGTGCAGTTCAACCACGCCGCGGGCAGGCGCTCCGCGGCCGACGACAGCTACGCGGCCGAGGCGACCGGCGGTGACGGGAACGCCAGCGTCTCGGGGACGTTCACGAAACGTTGACGGGGTCGCCGCAGACCCGGTCGCGACCGCTGCGCTTGGCGGCGTAGAGGTTGCGGTCGGCGGCGGCCAGCACCGCGCCCGGGGTCGGCCCGGTTCCGGAGACGGTGGTGACGCCGATGCTGCACGTCACGGTCAGCTCCCGGGTGACCGGCGTCCAGTCGTGGCGGGCCACCGCCAGCCGGATGCGTTCCGCGGAGATCCAGCCCGCGGCCTCGTCCGCGCCCGGCAGCAGGACGACGAACTCCTCGCCGCCGAGCCGGGCGACCACCGCGTCGTCGGGCGCCGCGGCGGTGACCAGGCCGGCGAAGTGCCGCAGGACGACGTCCCCGGTCGCGTGCGACAGCGTGTCGTTGATCCGCTTGAAGTGGTCCAGGTCGATCAGCATGACCGAGAGCGGGCCGGCGTCCTCGCCGACCGCGGCGAGCGCCACCGGCAACTCCTCGTCGACGTGGCGCCGGTTGTGCAGGCCGGTCAGGGCGTCGCGGTGCGCCAGCTCGCGGAACTGGGCGGTGGCCCGGCGGGCCTCCTCCGCCTGATACACCGCCTGCAGCGCCCGGGACCGGGCGTCCTGCTCGGCGGAGGTGAGCACCTGGGACTCGACGTGGAAGCGGCGGTACTCCTCGAAGGCCTCCCGGTAGCGCCCGGCGGCGGCGTACACGAGGGCCTGCTGCTCGCGGGCCCGGGCCTGCAGGCCCGCCAGGCCGTTCTCGGCGCACATCCGCAGGATGCGGTCGAGCATCGTCTGCGCGCCGGCGAGATCGTTGAGCTCGCGCTTGGCCTCGGCGGCGGTGAGCAGGGCCTCCTCGATCGTGCTGCCCTCGTCGATCAGGAACTTGGGTGCGTCGTCGACGAGCAGCGGCGCGAGGATGACCTCCACCTCGGCGGCCCGGCCGGCCATCATCGACACCCGGGCGAGGGTGTCCAGGACGGTGCCGGTCAGCGCCGTCCCGGCGCTCTCGCAGGTCGCCCGGATCCGCTGCCCGAGCTCCTCGGCGAGGCGCAGGTCGCCGCGCTCGTACGCGCCGTAGGTCATGTTGTTGAGCAGGTTGATCGCCAGCTCGGTGTCCTGGTTGGCGGTGGCGATGGCGAGCGACTCGTCGAAGTTGCGCTGGGCCTCGTCCGGCGAGCCGGTCTCGTCGAGCAGCACGGCGAGGCACATCAGGTGCCGGGCCCGGATCGCCGACGGGGTGTCGTCGGCGGTGTGCGACATGCACTGCACGGCGTGTTCCAGCGCGGTGGCGTTGTCGCCGAGCTGGCGGAAGAAGATCGACAGGCCGCGGTGGCAGCGGGCCAGCAGATAGTCGTCGCCCTGGTCGCCGGCTTCGGTGTAGACCTGGTGCAGGACGCGCCCGCCGGCGACCGTCTCGCTCTCCCGCAGCATGACGGCGGCGCTGACGAGCCGGGCCCGCAGCACGAGGTCGGCGCGCTCGAGGGCGGCGGCCTCCTGCTCGATGCGCTGCGCCGCTTTCGCGTCGCCGGGGTAGGCCGCGGTGCTGCCGATTTCCAGGGTCAGCAGTTGCTCGGCCAGTCGGCCGAGGGACGCCGGCGCGTGTGTCGTGGTCACGATGCTCCTGACGCTGGGTGGCGCCCCAGACTGCTCCTGAACATTGGGCGGACTCATAGAGTCGCGTCGCCGGGGTGCCCTACCGGTGGGTAACCGGTTGCGGATGGGGAGCGGCCCGGCCCCGGGATCGGGCCGGGCCGCAGGGCATCGCAGGGTGTGCGCCGGGGGAGCGGGTCAGGCGGCCGTGCAGGTGGCCGTCGGTGCCGTGTTCGTGCCGGCCGAGCTGGCGGTGAAGCCCCAGCTGGTGCTGCCGCCGGCCGGTATCGAGCCGTTGTAGGGCATGTTGCCGGCCGTGACGGCGGCGCCGGACGAGGTGACCGAGGCGTTCCAGGTGTTGGTGAACTGCTGCCCGCTGGGCCAGTTCCAGGTCACGGTCCAGGAGGTGATCGCCGCGCTTCCGGCGGTGACGGTCACCGCGCCCTGGAAGCCGCTGCCCCAGGAGCCGGTCACCGCGTAGGTGGCGGTGCACTGCCGTCCCGCGGGCGGCGTCGTCGGCGAGGCCGGGGGGCTCGACGGCGGGGTGGCCGGGGTGGTGGGCTGGGTCCCGCCGTAGACGGTCGCCTCGCGGGACGTCGCCTTGATGCCGTTGGCGCCGTTGAAGAGCCGCTGTCCCCAGGAGGTCAGCGCGCTCGCGTTGAAGTTGGTGACCAGGTCGAGGTATTCGACCCCGCCGCCGTTGCCGCTCCAGGACCAGCCGAGGTAGCCGATGCCGCGGGACTGCGCGGTGGCCATGATGGTGTCCTCGTCGGGGTTGCCGTCGGAGTGGTTGAAGCCGAACTCGCCGACCACGATCGGCAGCCCGGCCGTGATGAACCGGCCCAGGTAGTCGTTGATCTCGGCGGCGGTGTCGAAGACGCCGTACATGTGGATCGAGAAGATCGTGTTGCGCTGCGGGTCGGCGGCGAAGACCGAGGCGGCGTTGTCGCGCATCGTGAAGGACCAGTCCTGACCCCAGTTCGGTGCGTCGACCATGATCGAGTGCTCGAAGCCGGCGGCGCGCAGCCGGGTGATGGCGTTCTTGGTGTCCGCGACCCAGCCGGCCGCGTTGGTGTTGCCGTACGGCTCGTTGCCGATGTTGAGCATGACGTAGCGCTCCTGGCCGGCGAGCGCGCTCTTGATCGAGATCCAGTAGTCGACGGCCCGGGCCAGGGTGGTGGCGGCGGAGTCCTCGCCGTATCCGGTGGTGTCGTGCACCTCGAGGACGCAGATCAGCCGGTTGGCCTTGCACCGGGTGATGACGTTGGTGACGTCCGAGGCCTCGTTGCGGGTCCAGCGGTCGCCGCTGCTGAGCACCACCCGGACGGTGTTGGCGCCCAGCGCCTTGATGTCGGCCAGCGAGCCGAGCTTGTCCGCGTACCAGGTGTGCGCGTGGTTGACGCCGCGCATCACGAAGGCGTTGCCGTTGGCTTCCAGGATCCGGCTGCCGCTGACGGTGAAGCCGGCGGCGGCCTGGGCCGGCTGCGCCGCCACCGTGACCAGGCCGGCCACCGCCACCACCAGGGCGGCCAGGCCGCCCAACAGTCTGCGTCGTCTCACGGGGGTGTCCTCCTCAGGCGGCGCACGCGGCGCCGTTTCGGGTGAGTGTCGGGAGTGACAGCGTTGTCATCGCAGCGACGGGCCCCGGCCCGGATGTCACGTTCATCGATGCCGGGAGCGCTCCCATGATGAATTGACAGGCATCTTCCTACCTACTCGGTTCAGTTGTTGTCAACACGCAGGAAACTTTCTCGTGACATCGAAATGTTTCGAGCTCTTGACAACGAAATGACGGCAGGCCACATTCATGGGAGCGCTCCCATGAGAGACGTCCGTCGATGGCGCTCCCCCCGGCGCCGTGACGTGCTCGGAGAGGAATCCCTTGCGACGCCCTTACATCACCCTGGCGATCGCCGCACTGCTGGTCGGTGCGACGACGTTCGTGGCGCAGGCGGCCGGCCGTCCTCCGGCCGCCGGCGCGGCGGCCGCGGCCGCCGACACGTACGCCTGGAAGAACGTGCGCATCGACGGTGGCGGCTTCGTGCCCGGCCTGATCTTCAACCGCACCGAGAAGAACCTGATCTACGCGCGCACCGACATCGGCGGCGCCTACCGCTGGAACCAGGCCGGTCAGAGCTGGGTGCCGCTGCTCGACTGGGTCGGGCAGGACGACTGGGGTTACAACGGAGTGCTCAGCATCGCCACGGACCCGGTCGCCACCAACCGGGTCTACGCGGCCGTCGGCATGTACACCAACGGCTGGGATCCCAGCAACGGCGCCATCCTGCGCTCCACCGACCGCGGCGCCACCTGGCAGAGCACCCAGCTGCCGTTCAAGAACGGCGGCAACATGCCGGGCCGCGGCACCGGCGAGCGCCTGGCCGTCGACCCGCACGACAACAGCCACGTCTTCTTCGCCGCCGAGGGCGGCAACGGCCTGTGGCGCAGCACCGACTACGGCGTCACCTGGGCGAAGGTCACCGCGTTCCCGAACGCCGGCAACTACGTGCAGGACCCGGGCGACACCAACGGCTACCTGAGCCAGAACCAGGGCCTGAGCTGGGTGACCTTCGACGACGTCACCCGCGACGTCTACGTCGGCGTCGCCGACAAGGCCAACCCGGTCTACCGCTCCACCGACGGCGGCGCCACCTGGTCGCGGATCGCCGGGCAGCCCACCGGCTACCTGGCGCACAAGGGCGTGCTGGACTCCGTCAACCACTACCTGTACGTCGCCACCAGCGACACCGGCGGCCCGTACGACGGCGCCAAGGGACAGGTCTCGCGGTACAACACCGTGACCGGCGAGTGGACCGACGTCAGCCCGGTCAAGCTCACCGCCGGCGACGACCTCTACTACGGCTACTCCGGCCTGACCGTCGACCGGCAGAAGCCCGGCACGCTGGTGGTCGCCACCCAGATCTCCTGGTGGCCGGACGCGATCTTCTTCCGGAGCACCGACTCCGGCGCCACCTGGACCCGGATCTGGGACTGGAATGGCTATCCGAGCCAGACCAAGCGCTACACCATGGACATCTCGGCCAACCCCTGGCTGGACTTCAACACCAACCCGCAGCCGCCCGAGGCGACGCCGAAGCTCGGCTGGATGAACGAGTCCGTCGAGATCGACCCGTTCGACTCCAACCGGATGCTCTACGGCACCGGCGCGACGGTCTACGGCACCACCCAGCTGACCAACTGGGACAGCAACACCACCTTCGCCATCAAGCCGATGGCCAAGGGCCTCGAGGAGACCGCGGTCCTCGACCTGGCCAGCCCGCCCTCGGGCGCCCCGCTGGTCAGCGCACTCGGCGACGTCGGCGGCTTCTACCACGCCGACCTCGACACGGTGCAGGCGAGCTTCCACGACACCCCGGCCCTGGGCAGCAACACCAGCCTCGACTTCGCCGAGCTCAGCCCGTCGGTCTTCGTGCGCGTCGGCAACGCCGACGCGGCGCCGCACATCGGCGTCTCCACCGACGGCGGCCGCAACTGGTACGCGGGCCAGGAGCCCGCCGGCGTCACCGGCGGCGGCTCGGTGGCGGTCTCGGCCGACGCGAACGCCGTGGTCTGGGCACCGGCCGGCGCCCAGGTGCACTACTCGACCACCCGCGGCAGCTCCTGGACCGCGTCGTCGGGCCTGCCGGCCGGCGCCAAGGTGGAGAGCGACCGGGTCGACCCGAAGACCTTCTACGGGTACGCGGCCGGCAAGTTCTACGTCAGTACCGACGGCGGTGTCACCTTCGCCGCCTCGGCCGCGGCGATGCCGGCCACCGGGCGGGTCAACTTCCACGCCGTGCCCGGCAAGGCCGGCGACGTCTGGCTGGCCGGCGAGACCGGGCTGCTGCACTCCACGAACGCGGGCACCACCTTCACCGCGGTGGGCGGGGTGGGCTCGGGCATCAACGTCGCCTTCGGCAAGGCCGCGCCGGGCGCCGCGTACCCGGCGGTCTTCCTGGTCGGCACGGCCGGGGGAGTCGCCGGCGTCTTCCGGTCCGACGACGCCGGCTCGACCTGGGTGCGGATCAACGACAACGCACACCAGTACGGCAACGCGGGCGACGCGCTGGCCGGCGACCCGCGGGTCTACGGCCGCGTCTACCTCGGCACCAACGGCCGCGGCATTCTCTACGCCGACCGGCTGGGCGGCACGTCGACGCCGTCGCCGGCCCCGTCCACCTCGTCCTCCTCGCCGGCACCGTCGCCGTCGACCACCACGCCGACGCCGACGCCCACCACGCCGGCACCCACCTCGGGCTGCGCGGCGACCTACCGGATCACCGGATCCTGGCAGGGCGGCTTCCAGGGCGAGGTGACGGTCAAGAACAACGGCAGCGCCGCCACCAAGACCTGGACCGTCGGCTGGAACTACACCGCGGGGCAGGCCGTGTCCCAGGTGTGGGGCGGCACCGGCGGCCAGACCGGCACCGCCGTCTCCGTCCACGACGCCGGCTGGAACGGTGCCGTGGCCCCGAACGCCACCGCCACGTTCGGCTTCCTCGCCTCGTGGACCGGCAGCAACCCCGTCCCCGCGCCGATCACCTGTGCGGCCACCTCATGACTCACCCTCCCCACCCCCAGGAAGGATCAGCGATGAGATTTCTGTCCCGGAGAACCCGCTATCGACGCGGACTCGCCGCGTCGTCGGCGGTCCTCCTCGGCGCCGGGCTGGTAGTCGCCGGCTCGTCACCCGCCGAGGCCGCCGCCGCCTGTACGGTCGTCTACCGCGTGCAGAGCCAGTGGAGCGGCGGCTTCACCGGCGATATCGCCATCACCAACACCGGCGACGCGGTAACCAGCTGGCGGCTCGAGTACGACTTCCCCGACGCGGCGCAGCGGGTCACCCAGGGCTGGAGCGGCGTCTACACGCAGAGCGGCCAGCACGTCACGGTCAACAACGCGGCGTGGAACGGCACCCTCGGCGCCGGCGCCTCGGTCAGCACGGGCTTCAACGGCACCTTCGGATCGGCCAACCCCGTACCGACGGCGTTCACGCTCAACGGCACGCCCTGTAACCAGAGCGCCGCCGTGCCGACCGTGTCGATCACCAGCCCGGCCGCGAACACCCGGTACACCGCGCCGGCCTCGATCCCGATCGCGGCCACCGCGGCCGCGACGAGCGGCCGGACGATCAGCAAGGTCGAGTTCTACCACGACGGCCTGCTGCTCAACACCGACACGGCCGCGCCGTACGCGTACACCTGGGGCAGCGTCCCGGCGCAGACCGCGGCGTACCACGTGCAGGCCATCGCCTACGACTCGTCGGGCGCGAAGAGCTCGACCGCCGACGTGCCGGTCTTCGTCGATGCCTCGACCACCCCGGCGGTCATCGCCGACGCCACCGCCGTCACGGTCTCGCCCGGCGAGACGACGACGTTCAAGGTGGCGCTCTCCAAGGCGCCGACGGCGAGCACGACGGTCACGATCGCCCGCAGCGCGGGGGCGACCACGGTCTCGGCCTCGCCCACGTCGCTGACCTTCGGCACCTCGGACTGGAACACGGCGCAGACGGTGACCGTCGCCGCGACCTCGGCGGCGGCCGTGGACTCGACGGCCACGTTCACCGCGTCGGCCACCGGGCACACGGCGGCGAGCGTCGTCGCGACCGTGGTGGCCAAGGGCAGCGTCGACGCCCGGTTCACCCAGCTCTACAACGACATCAAGAACCCGTCCAACGGCTACTTCAGCCCCGAGGGGGTGCCGTACCACTCGATCGAGACGCTGATCGACGAGGCGCCCGACCAGGGCCACGAGACGACCTCCGAGGCGTTCAGCTACTGGCTGTGGCTGGAGGCCGAGCACGGCCAGGCGACCGGGGACTGGGCGCCGTTCAACTCGGCCTGGGCCACGATGGAGAAGTACATCATTCCGTCGCACGCGGACCAGCCGACCAACGACAAGTACGACGCGTCCAAGCCGGCGACCTACGCCGCGGAGCACCCGCTGCCGTCGCAGTACCCCTCGCAGCTCGAGTCCGGCGTCTCGGTGGGCTCGGACCCCCTTGCCGCCGAGCTCAAGAGCGCCTACGGCACCTCGGACATCTACGGCATGCACTGGCTGCTGGACGTCGACAACGTCTACGGCTTCGGCCACTGCGGCGACGGCACCAGCCGGGTCACCTACATCAACACCTTCCAGCGCGGGCCGCAGGAGTCCACCTGGGAGACCGTGCCGCAGCCGTCCTGCGACCAGTTCAAGTTCGGCGGCCCGAACGGCTACCTCGACCTGTTCACCAAGGACGCGTCGTACGCCAAGCAGTGGAAGTACACCGACGCTCCGGACGCGGACTCGCGCGCCGTTCAGGCCGCCTACTGGGCGCTGACCTGGGCGACCGCGCAGGGCAAGGCGTCGCAGATCTCCTCGGCCGTGGCCAACGCCGCGAAGATGGGCGACTACCTGCGGTACTCCTTCTACGACAAGTACTTCAAGAACCCGGGCTGCACCTCGACGTCCTGCACGCCGGGCAGCGGCAAGAGCAGCTCGAGCAACCTGATGTCCTGGTACTACGCCTGGGGCGGCGCGACCGACACGTCGGCCGGCTGGGCGTGGCGGATCGGCTCCAGCACCAGCCACTTCGGATACCAGAACCCGATGGCGGCGTACGTGCTGTCCAACGTGAGCGCGATGGCGCCCAAGTCGCCGACCGCCAAGTCGGACTGGCAGGCCAGCCTCAACCGGCAGCTCGAGTTCTACCAGTGGCTGCAGTCGTCCGAGGGCGCCATCGCCGGCGGCGCGACCAACAGCTGGAACGGCAACTACTCGGCGCCGCCGGCCGGCACGCCGACGTTCTACGGCATGGCCTACGTCCCGGCGCCGGTCTACGAGGACCCGCCGTCCAACCGCTGGTTCGGCATGCAGACCTGGTCGCTGGAGCGGCTGGCCGAGTACTACTACACGACCGGTGACACCAAGGCCAAGTCGGTGCTCGACAAGTGGGTGCCCTGGGCCCTGGGCCAGAGCACGATCAGCGCGACCAGCTTCTCCATCCCGTCGGACATGGAGTGGTCGGGCGCCCCGGCCACCTGGAACGCCTCGAACCCGGCCGCCAACACCAACCTGCACGTCACGGTGACGAGCAAGGGCCAGGACCTCGGCGTGGCGGGTTCGTTCGCCAAGCTGCTCACGTACTACGCCGCGAAGTCCGGCAACGCCGCGGCGAAGACGGCGGCGAAGAACCTGCTCGACGCGATCTGGACGAAGAAGGACTCGAAGGGCGTCTCGGTGACGGAGACGCGGGAGGACTACAACCGGTTCGACGACGTCTACAACGCGTCCACCGGCCAGGGCCTCTACATCCCGCCGGGCTGGAGCGGCAAGATGCCCAACGGTGACGTGATCGCCCCCGGGAAGTCGTTCCTGGACATCCGCTCCTTCTACAAGAACGACCCGGACTGGCCGAAGGTGCAGAGCTACCTGAACGGCGGCGCCGCGCCGACGTTCAACTACCACCGGTTCTGGGCCCAGGTCGACGTCGCCACGGGTTACGCGGACTACGCCCGTCTCTTCCCGAACGGATGAGGGGAACAGCCATGAAAAGGAAATTCCTGTACGCCGCGGCCGTACTGCTGGCCACCGGCATCGGTGTGACCGTGGTGCAGACCGAGGCGTCGGCTCACGGCGCGATGATGGTGCCCGGCAGCCGCACGTACTTCTGCTGGAAGGACGGGCTGCAGGGCACCAACGGGGCGATCGTCCCCAAGAACCCGGCCTGCGCCGCCGCGGTGGCGCAGAGCGGCACCACGCCGCTGTACAACTGGTTCGCCGTCCTGCGCTCGGACGGCGCCGGCCGGATGGCCGGCTTCATCCCGGACGGGCAGTTGTGCAGCGGCGGCACCGGCGGCCCGTACGACTTCACCGGATACAACCTGGCCCGCAACGACTGGCCGGTCACCCACCTGACGGCGGGCCGCAGCATGCGGTTCGACTACAACGACTGGGCGAAGCACCCGGGGACGTTCTCGCTCTACATCACCAAGGACAGTTGGAGCCCGACCCGGCCGCTGGCCTGGAGCGACCTCGAGTCGACCCCGTTCTCCCAGGTGGTCAACCCGGAGGCGGTCGGCGGTCCCGGCACGGCGGAGGGCCGCTACTCCTGGACGGGCACCCTGCCGTCGGGCAAGAGCGGCCGGCACCTGATCTATTCGGTGTGGTCGCGATCGGACAGCACGGAGACGTTCTACGGCTGCTCGGACGTGACCTTCGACGGCGGCAACGGCGAGGTGACGGGCATCGGTGACGGCACCACCACGCCGCCGACCAGCCCGCCGACGAGCCCGCCCACGAGCCCGCCCACGAGCGGCCCGACCACGCCGCCGCCCTCGGGCTCCGGCTGCTCGGCGATGTACTCGATCACCGGCACCTGGGGCAACGGATTCCAGGGCGAGGTCATGGTGCACGCCGGCACGACACCGGTGAACAACTGGACGGTGTCGTGGACGTTCCCCGGCAGCCAGACGGTCACTCAGCTGTGGGGCGGCAAGTACACCGGCAGCGGCTCACTGGCCACGGTCAAGAACGAGTCGTGGAACGGGGCCATCGCGGCGAACAACCACACCACATTCGGGTTCATCGGCAGCGGTACCGCACCGGCGACCGTACAGAACCTGAGCTGCACGACACCATGAGGTGAGAGGCGGGGCCCGGGAGCGATAGGGCGCTCCCGGGCCCCTTTACCGTGGGGGCGCGGTGCTGCCGCGGACCACGAGCTCGGGGGTGACCGTCACATGGGCGGGGGAGACCGCGTCGTCCGGGCCGGCCATGTGCTCGAGCAGCAGGGTCAGGCTGCGCCGGCCGAGCTCGGCGAAGTCCTGGCGCACGGTGGTCAGCGGCGGGAGGAAGTAGCCCGAGTCGGGCATGTCGTCGAATCCGACGACGCTGACCTCCTCGGGCACCTTGCGGCCGGCCTCGTGCAGCGCGCGCAGCACGCCCAGCGCGATCCGGTCGTTGGCGCAGAAGACCGCGGTGACCGACGGGTCCCGGGCCAGCCGCTGGCCCTGGAGGTAACCCGACTCGGCGTTCCAGGACTGCGGCACGATCGGGGGAACGGCGGCACCGGCGGCGCTCAGCGCGTCGCGCCAGCCGGCGATGCGCTCCTGCGCCTCCGGCCAGTCCGCCGGCCCGGCGACGTGGTGCACGGTGCGGTGGCCCAGGGCGAGCAGGTGTTCGGTGGCCAGCCGCGCGCCGGCGGCGTTGTCGATGCGTACGGTCGGCACCGCCTCGGCCTCTCCGGCGCCGCCGACCGCGACGCAGTAGATGTCGGAGGGGGCCGCGAGCAGGCTGTTGGTGACGGCCGGCTTGGGCGCGATCGCGATGATGCCGTCCACCGCGTGCTGGCGCAGCCGGTCGACGGCCTCGAGCACCGGGCGCCGGTCGAGGTTGCGCACCATGGCGATGCTGACCAGGTAGCCCGCCGTGCGGGCGGCGTCCTCGATGCCGTACAGCATGGAGGCCGGGCCGAACAGGGTGGTCTCGAAGCCGATGATGCCCAGCGTGTGGGACTGCCGGGTGACCAGCGTCCGGGCGGCGAGGTTGCGCCGGTAATCCAGCGACTCCATCGCCTCGAGGACGCGTTCGCGGGTCTCCTGTCGCACGTTCGGGTGTTCGTTGATCACGCGCGACACGGTCTGGTGCGACACGCCGGCGAGCTTGGCGACATCCCGCATGACCGCGACCGGCTTCTTCGATGCCACGCAACTCCCCTTGTCGCTGTGGTGCTGTTGTCGACCACAGTGTAGGTCTCGGAGGTTTCCGAACTGTCCTCGTGACCTGGGTGTCGCCGCGGCGATCGACGCTTTCTCATGTCAATCGGCGATGATCTCTTGACGCCGCGTTTGGGAACGGTAACACTCCTGAAACGCACCATGTGACGGCAGCCACTACATAGAGCAAGGTGGCTGTTGTCTGGCTGCTCCGCGCGCTCCTACCCCCGGCGCGCCGGTGTTGCCGAACCCCCCTCCCCTCCAAAATTCCACAAGCCCCCCGAAGTTCAGATTGTGAACGCTAACAAATGAGATCCCTGGAGGACGTTGTGCTCAAGAAATGGTCCGCGGCGGTCCTGGCCGGCGCCCTGGCCGTCGGCGCTCTCGCCGGCTGTGGTGGCGACGACGGCGATGGCGGCGGCGGTGGCGGCGACAAACTGGTCATGGGCTTCTCTCAGGTCGGTGCCGAGAGCGGCTGGCGTACGGCGAACACCAAGTCGATCCAGGAGTCGGCCGCCGCGGCCGGGATCGAGCTCAAGTTCTCCGACGCGCAGGGCAAGCAGGAGAACCAGATCAAGGCGATCCGTTCCTTCATCGCCCAGCGCGTCGACGTGATCGCCTTCTCGCCGGTGGTCGAGTCCGGCTGGGACCCGGTCCTCAAGGAGGCGAAGGACGCGAACATCCCGGTCATCCTGACCGACCGGTCCGTCGACTCGACGGACAAGACCCTTTACAAGACCTTCATCGGCTCGGACTTCGTCCTCGAGGGCCAGAAGGCCGGTCTGTGGCTGACCAAGGAGTACGAGGGCAAGCCCGGCCCGGTCAACATCGTCGAGCTGCAGGGCAGCCCCGGCGCCGCGCCGGCCAACGACCGCAAGGCTGGCTTCGCCGAGGTGATCAAGAAGGACCCGAAGTTCAAGGTGATCGCGTCGCAGACCGGGCAGTTCACCCGCACCGACGGCAAGGAGGTCATGGAGGCCTTCCTCAAGACCTACCCGGACATCGACGTGCTCTACGCGCACAACGACGACATGGGTCTCGGCGCGATCGAGGCGATCGAGGCGGCCGGCAAGAAGCCCGGCACCGACATCAAGATCGTCACGGTCGACGCGGTCAAGGACGGCATGACGGCGCTCTCCCAGGGCAAGATCAACTTCATCGTGGAGTGCAGCCCGCTGCTCGGCCCACAGCTGATGGACCTGGCCAAGAAGGTCAAGGCCGGTGAGCAGGTCGAGACCCGGGTGCTGACCGAGGAGACCACGTTCAACAAGGAGCAGGCCACGGCCGCGCTGCCCACCCGCAAGTACTGACACCGCACGCTCGGCGCCGTTCCGGCCCCGCCGGCCGGGACGGCGCCGTCCCGAAGGAGACAACGATGGGTGACCCGCCGATCCTGCAGATGACCGGCATCCGCAAGGCCTTTCCGGGCGTGGTCGCCCTGGACGGGGTGGACTTCTCCTTGCGGCCCGGCGAGGTGCACGCCCTCATGGGTGAGAACGGCGCCGGCAAATCGACGCTGATCAAGGTGCTGACGGGGGTGTACGGCATCGACGCCGGCGACATCCGGCTCGGCGGCACCCCGGTGCGTTTCGGCGGGCCGCTGCAGGCCCAGCACGCCGGCATCAGCACGGTCTACCAGGAGGTCAACCTCTGCGCCAACCTGTCCGTGGCCGAGAACATCTTCATCGGACGCGAGCCGCGGCGCTTCGGCAAGATCCGCTGGGCCGAGATGCGCCGCCGCTCGGCCGCGCTGCTCGAGGGCCTCGACCTGCACCTCGACGTCACCGCCCCGCTGAGCGCCTACTCGCTGGCGATTCAGCAGATGGTGGCCATCGCCCGGGCCGTCGACGTCTCCGCCAAGGTGCTGATCCTCGACGAGCCCACCTCCAGCCTCGACGCCTCCGAGGTGGACCGGCTCTTCGAGGTGATGCGCCGGCTCAAGCGCGACGGCGTCGCGATCCTGTTCATCTCGCACTTCCTCGACCAGGTCTACGCCATCGCCGACCGGATGACCGTGCTGCGCAACGGCCGGCTCATCGGCGAGTACGCCACCGCCGAGCTCACCCAGATGCAGCTGATCACCAAGATGATCGGCAAGGAGCTCAACGTCCTCGAGCGACTCGAGGAGGAGCCGCGCACCGTCACCGCGGGCGCGGACGCCCAGCCGATCGTCGAGGCGCACGCGCTGGGCCGCTCCGGTGCGATCGCGCCCTTCGACCTGAGCGTGCGCGGCGGCGAGATCGTCGGCCTGGCCGGGCTCCTCGGTTCGGGGCGTACCGAACTGGCCCGCTTGCTCTTCGGCGCGGACCGCCCCGACAACGGCCGGCTGGAGATCGACGGCAAGCCGGTCGCCCTGCGCACCCCGCGGGCGGCGATGACCCACGGCATCGGCTTCTCCTCGGAGAACCGCCGCACCGAGGGCGTCGTCGCCGAGCTGAGCGTCCGGGAGAACATCGTCCTGGCGTTGCAGGCGGCCCGCGGCTGGTCCCGGCCGATTCCCCGGCGCAAGCAGGACGAGCTCGTCGCCCGGTACATCGATACCCTGGGCATCAGGCCCGCCGACCCGGAGCTCGCCGTCCGCGACCTCAGCGGCGGCAACCAGCAGAAGGTGCTGCTGGCCCGCTGGCTGATCACCGAGCCGAGGCTGCTCATCGTGGACGAGCCGACCCGCGGCATCGACGTCGGCGCCAAGGCCGAGATCCAGCGGCTGCTGGTCGAGCTCGCCGACGGCGGCATGGCGATCCTGTTCGTCAGCGCCGAGCTCGAGGAGGTGCTGCGGCTCAGCCACAAGATCGAGGTGCTGCGCGAGCGGCACCTCGTCGAGGAGCTCGACAACACCGGCGGCGGCGTCGACGCCGACCGGGTCATGCAGGCCATCGCGAGCGGAGCGAACCCGTGACCAACCTCGTCCGGCACCGGCTCTTCTGGCCGTCCGCCGTCCTCGTGCTGCTGCTGGCCAGCAACGTCTTCTTCGCTCCCCGGTTCTTCACCATCACCCTGCAGGACGGCCACCTGTACGGCTCACTCATCGACATCCTGCGCTCGGCGACGCCGCTGGCGCTCGTCGCCCTGGGCATGACCATGGTCATCGCCACCGGCGGCATCGACCTGTCGGTGGGCTCGGTCATGGCGATCTCCGGCGCGCTGGCCTGCTTGATCATCGGCGGCCTGCCCGACCAGGACAGCGTCGCCGGCGTGCTGATCGCGGTCGGCGTCGCCCTGGCCCTGTCGGCGCTGCTCGGCGTCTGGAACGGGGTGCTGGTCGCGGTGATCGGCATCCAGCCCATCATCGCCACCCTGATCCTGATGGTGGCCGGTCGCGGCATCGCCCAGCTGATCACCGACGGGCAGATCATCAACGTCTCGTCGGCGCCGTACCGGGTGATCGGGGCGGGCTATCTGTTCGGCATCCCGGTCTCGGTCATCATCGTCGCGGTCGTGGTGGCGGCCGCGGCGCTGATCATCCGGCGCTCGGCGCTCGGCGTGCTGGTCGAGTCCGTGGGCGCCAGCCCGACCGCGAGCCGGCTCGCCGGGATCCGGGCGCGGGGGCTGACGATCACGGCGTACGTCTTCGCCGCGTTCTGCGCGGGCATCGCGGGCCTGATCTTCAGCTCCAACGTGGCCAGCGCCGACAGCAACGCGGCGGGCAACCTCATCGAGCTCGACGCGATCCTGGCGGTGGTCATCGGCGGCACCGCGCTGACCGGTGGCCGGTTCTCCATCGCGGGCAGCGTGCTCGGCGCCGTGCTGATCTCGGCGCTGGACATCACCACCTACACGATCGGCGTGCCGGCCGAGACCACGCTGCTGTTCAAGGCCGTCGTGGTCGTCGTGCTCTGCCTGAGCCAGTCCGCCGCGTTCCGCGCCGTGGTGTTCCGCCGCCGCAACCCCGCCCCCGTCACTCCAGCAGTCGAGGTCTCCGCATGATCGGCATCAGCGCGCCGCCCCAGCCCGAGACCGCAGTGGTCGCGCCGCGCAGGCGGCGCGGGCTCGACCGGCGGCACATCCCGGTCCTGGTCACCCTGGGCCTGCTCGTCGGGATGTACGGCCTGGGCGTGGCCAACTACGACAACTTCTCGGACACCCAGGTCTTCCTGAACATCTTCGTCGACAACGCGTTCCTGCTGGTCGTGGCGGCGGGGATGACCTTCGTGATCCTCACCGGCGGCATCGACCTGTCGGTGGGCGCGGTGGTCGCCCTGACCACGGTGGTCGCCGCCACGCTGCTGCACGCGGGCTGGCCCGCGGTCGTGGTGCTGCCCCTGGTGCTGCTCATGGGCACGTCGCTGGGCCTGGGCATGGGCGCGGTCATCCACTACTTCAAGGTCGAGCCGTTCATCGCCACCCTCGCCGGCATGTTCCTGGCCCGCGGGCTGTCGCTGCTCATCAACCGCAACTCCATTCCGATCACCGACCCGTTCTGGACCGCGATGGCGCAGAACCGGATCCGGTTCGGGCCCGGGATCTTCATCTCGACCAGCGTGGTGATAGCCCTGGTCGTGGTGCTCATCGGCGCCTACGTGCTGGCGTACACGCGCTTCGGGCGCAACGTCTATGCGATCGGTGGCAACGCCGACTCGGCGCTGCTGATGGGCCTGCCGGTCAAGCGGACCCGGATCGCGGTCTACACGGTCAGCGGATTCTGCTCGTCGCTGGGCGGCGTGCTGCTCAGCTTCTACATGCTCTCCGGCTACAGCCTGCACGCGCAGGGCATGGAGCTCGACGCCATCGCGGCCGTCGTCATCGGCGGCACGATCCTGACCGGCGGTTCCGGCTATCTCTTCGGCACGGTCCTGGGCGTCATGGTGCTCGGCATGATCCAGACCATCATCACCTTCCAGGGCGACCTCAGCTCCTGGTGGACGAAGATCGTGATCGGCATCCTGCTCTTCGCCTTCATCGTCCTGCAGCGCCTCGTGACCAGGCGCACCACCTGAACCCGGACCTGCCGCACGTCGCCGGGTCGGCGGCGACGTGCGGCACGGGTCTCTCAGTAGGTGATCTTGAAGGTGGCGTCCTGCCGGTCGGTGGCGGGTGAGCCGGCGCTGATCGGGTCGATGCGCAGCACGTAGTTGAAGTGCCGCAAGTGGCGGTCCGGGAAGTTGTACGACCGCAGCGAGGTCCAGCCCGAGTCCGCGAGCCCCGCGACCCGGTAGAACGTCGCGTCCGCCTTGAACGTGCTGGTGCCGTCGTCGGCGTCGAGGACCATCGCGTAATTGGAGTGCCGCAGGTACCGGGTGGGCAGGTTGACGGACCGCAGTGAGACCCCGGCGGAGTCCGCCAGGCCCGGCACCAGCGTCCACAACTGATCCTGGTAGGGGTCGAACGGGTAGCTGTCGATGCGGCCGACGTTGTTCGCGTGCCGGACGTAGCGGTCGGGGAAGTTGTAGGACTTGAGCCTGTTCCAGGCCGGCGCGCCCCAGGCGCTCGTGAGGGCGGACAGCTCCGCCGCGGTGATCGCCGTGATGCCCAGGTGCTTGGAGTTCAGCGGCTGGGTGTAGTCCCGGTCGTTGAGCAGCGTCCAGGAGCCGCCGGCCACGTTGCCGGTCTGCCAGCAGAAGAACCGCCCGTTGGGGCTCCAGGTGTCGCCCCACATGCGCCAGAGGCCGGCGGTGTTGGACTTGACGATCTGCGGCGCCTCGACCCCGCGGCCGGGGCCGATCGCGCTCGTGTAGACGCCGAAGCTGCCCGGGTTGAACGTGGCGGACCGGGTGCCGAGCAGGGTGCTGTTGGTGTTGTTCTTGAAGTACATGTAGTTGACGCCGCTCACCGTGACAAAGCTGCCGTCGATCGCGTCGTAGCCCGGGTCGAAGAAGGTCTGCGGCGCCGAGGCGGTGACGAAGTCGGTGGTGTGGTTGACCATCAGCACGTTGTGCCCGCCGACCACGGCCGAGTACACCACGGCGTACTGGCCGCGGGCGGCGTCCCAGACGGCCTCGGGCGCCCACGCGTGCGTCGCCAGCGAGTGCACCTTGAGCAGCCGGTAGTTGCGGAACGTCCGCAGGTCGCCGGAGTCCCAGACGTGCAGGTACTGGCTCTGGTACGACCAGTCGGTGCCGTTGAGGTCGGTGGCGAGCACGACGAAGGTGCCGTCCTGCTTGCGCAGGATGAAGGGGTCGCGCAGGCCGCGGCTGCCCAGCGTCGGGGTGGCCACCGGGTTGTTCTGGTTCAGCGGGGTCCAGTTCAGGCCGTCGGCGCTGACCGCCAGGTGCAGGGCGTAGTTCGCGGCGGTCATGGACGGCGACTCGGTGAAGTAGGCCATCGCGTAACCGGAGTAGGTGGCGGCCCGGGCCGCACCGGAACCCAGCAGCGAGCCGGTTGCCGATCCCAGCACGACCGCCCCGCCCGCCGCTATGAATCCACGTCTCTTCATGGCTGTCCGCTCCTGCCGCCGTTATTGAGAGAGATCGATGTTACCGTTCACAAATAGCGGGCGGCAAGTGGCCGGGGGAGACGGCGGCGGCCGGTGCGGGCACAATCGCCCGCGTGGATGTCCCCGAGTTGCTGCGCCAGGCGGCCCGCCAGGTGCCGGCGGCCCTGCCCGTGACCGACGTGGACTCCTATCTCGCGTACCGCGAGTGGGAGATCGCGCTGGACGTGCTGCTCGACCTCGGCGACGCGTACCCGGCGACGACCTCCTTCTGGCACCTCCTCGGCGACGCCGCGCACCGGATGGGGCTGGAGCGCAGCGCCGCCTGGTGCGCCTGGCGCTCCCGCGAGGTGCTGCACGGCATCATCCGGGCCGAGCTGCGGCTGCTGCCCGGCGCCCGCAAGTCCGCGATCCCCGGCGCCGGGCGGCTGCGGCCGCTGTGGGACA